>NZ_JASPIY010000020.1:0-35582 GCF_030232085.1 Corynebacterium sp. MSK073
ACTACCCCCGGTACCCGATATCCGCACCGGTCGGTACTCGATACCGCCCTACCGGTACTAAATAGCGTCGCGCGTCATTCAAGGCCCAAGCAACGATTTTCAGCGAGAATTCCGCCACAATCACCCCGAATCGCTTCCATCAAAAAGTGTAGTCTTCATAACCCGCCAAGATGACCGAGAATGTGACCTCCTGTCGCTGATTCTCGCCAGCCAAAACATTGGAGTCGTACGAATTGACAGCGACGGCGAACTCAGTAAAGAGCTATTACCAATAGATAACTTCGGAAGACTGGTTACGGAACATGGCAACACCACGGTGGCAGTAGCTTGGATCCGCCATTTTTCACGCGAATCTATAAAAAATATATCCTGCGCTAAAGAGGAAATAATTTATATCAAAGATCAGGCAATATCCTACATACAAACGCTTGAAGAGATTGCTTTATTTAGCGTAAACCATTTTTGTAACGCTCGGTCACGGCTTGCACAAATTCAGCTCGCCAATTCTATTGGACTTACTACCCCTCAAACGTCAATTGGATATGAAGCGGCGTTTCCCTTTTCAATTGCCAAACCGATTGGCCCCCACTGGGTAGAACCGACTCCGGGAACACTTCTTGGAGCTATGCCTAAACGTTTGAAGCTAGATGAATCAACTCGTGATGAGCCGGTACCTCTCCTATTCCAGAAGTATATGAACTCAGAGTATGAGCTCCGCTGCTACGTAATCGACCAAGAAGTTATCGTTTTCCGAGTATCAGGATATGACAATGCAGACGACCTGTGGCAAGAGAACAACGGCGTGAGCGTATCTCTATATAAATCTACCCAAAGATTAAAAGATATTCTAATTGAATACTCCCAACTATCCGGTTGTAATTTATGTGCCATCGACCTCCTAATACAAGGAGGTGACCCAATATTTCTTGAATGTAACGTTTGCTTCGATTGGCTATTCTACGAAGACCGAGCTGGCACGAATCTCGTCTCCAACGCCATTGCTAGATATTTACAAAGGACTTTAAACGATGCTTAGAATAGCGACAGTGGGCCATTTTCGGTTCAAGGGACCGTACCTCGTTTGGGACAACCCTCTAGAGCAAACTCAGACAATCTTAAACCAGAAGGCAAGGGAGGAACTCTTCCGCTTACTAGATAGTCAAACTATTAGTGGAGTAACGGTCGTGTCTAGCGAAGATTCATTTCCGGAACTCCAGAACTTAGGGGTACTACAGCATTTTTCTAATGAACCCCCCAATACCGAATGCACGGTTCTAGATATGTGGCCCGATACTCCTCCGCTCGCGCGCGACTACGCATTTGCCAGCGGAGTCCGTTCCGGCGAGACAATCGCTCAACTAGATGAGCATCACCAGCATTTAAGGGAAAAACTCGCGCTCACCGGCCCACCGCATCATGTATGGGAGAATCCGATTTTCGCCAAGCAGGAATTGAACCTTCCGCACGGCGAGACAATAAGCTACACCAGAAGCTTCAAATCTGTTTTGAATTCTCGAAAATCTGCACGTTTTACGAATACAGAGCTAAAATCAATTAGCCTTAGGTCACTAGCATCAATCCTTTACGATTCCGCAAGCTTTTCAAAGCGCCCAACAACAAACGAACAGAAGTCCGGAAACATCCATTTTCGTTCGGCCCCATCTGCCGGAGGATTGTGCTCAACCGAGCTCATTGTCCGCGTTAGTAGATGCGATTCAATCGACGATGGTTATTATTTATACCACCCGAAAAACCATTCCTTACTGTTTCTCAATCATCTAGAGCCCTATAAGGAATGGAAGACCGCGGTTGGGAAACAATCGCATGTCGTGGATGCCCCAATACATTTTATTACTGTTGGTGATCCTCGAGTCATATCCTGGAAATACGAAAGTCTAAACTCGATTCGAACGCTCTGGCTAGAAATTGGGCACCTTAGCCAAGTTATTCAAATGGTTGCTACAGCCACTGACCACCTCTCTCGGGGCATTTCTCTCTTTCGGGAAGACATCATCGCTGACAACGCGGGACTAGATTGGCGATCTTTCCTCTGGGGCATGCTAATTGCAGTTGGGCCTAAGGACGACTGAGATGGCTTTGTTATAGGAGGAGCATTGAATATAAATGAAGTTGATCGCACCAACCCAAGTGATTTTAGACTATTCCTGTGGTCTGACCTCGTGGCTCAGATAGCCGGGGTAGGAGCCGGGCTTGCTATTCCGGTGGTCACTCTACGCTTGAGCGATAGCCTTACCCTTGCCGGCCTGTATGGAACCATCACCGGAATAGCTGCACTGGCAGGCGGAATCATCGGCGGCTCTCTTGCGGATATGTGGCGCCGCAAGCCACTCATCATTGTGACCAACGCTCTGGCCGGGGTACTCAACCTCGCGTTAGCGAGTCTCATCCTATCCGGAAGTTTCTCCCCCATGGTCTTCGGTGCGCTTCTCGGGAGCATGATGTTCTTTTACCGGATAGGTCAAGCTTGCTCCGACCCTTGCCTGCCCCAGCTCGTTGAGGAAGAACAGCTCGCCGCCAAACAAGGGCTCATCCAAGCACGTCTGCAATTTGCGGGACTCATCGGCCCCACTGTGGGCGGCGCGCTTCTAGAAGTCAACGTGGCACTGCCCTTCGTGTTTGTCGGTCTGGCAAATATCCTCACCATTGTCTTCTTCCTCTTCATCAGGGCTCGCCTAGACCCCACAAAGAAGGCAGAGAACAAGCTCCTACGCACGACGAAGGAAGGCTTAGCCATCGTGGCTCGCGCGCCACTACTTCGCGGGCTCATTGCCATGCAAACACTGTCGAACTGCGCAATTAACGGCTCGCTGTTCATGGCGGTCCTCATACTGGAGGAGGGGAATAACCCTGGATGGGTAACGGGACTAGCCCGCACGTCCATAGGCCTCATCGGGATTGTGGGGGCTTTGTCGACGGGTTGGTTGCAGAAGAAGTTCTCCTTCGCCACCCTTCAGGTAGGCACATGCGCCTGGGTTGCTGCATCAATCGCATGTGGTGCCCTGCTCAGCCCCAGCCTGTTGATGATCATCCCCTTAGGGCTGTCTGTTCTTACAGCCCCAGCCGCCGGCGCGGTAACCTATGCCGCACTCCACAGGCTTCTGGCAGAAGAAACTTTTGGCCGAGTCACCAATATCCAAATGAGCACCGTCGTTTCACTCTCTAGTGTGTGGTCGACCCCGCTGGCCGCATTGTCTCATCGCTGGACCTTGACCACTGGTTTGTGGGCCAATGCGCTCGCCGGGCTCCTCGCTATCGGGCCTGCCCTTATCTTTGTGCGCCGAGCCGATCGCGTCCTTGCGCAAGCAGACGCGAGGGAGAAAGGGAATTCCCCTAGCCACTCATGAGCGCAAGTCAACTGTTCCTATGAATGAGACTCGGCTTCTTCTTTGTGATTCCACGGAACGATGGCGCTGACATCAGTGGTCTGGCGAGTTTTCCACAGATCGTATTCCTCTTGAGTCCGAGCCAGAACTCCGCGGAATTCCCAAAGTAGGCCGACCAGCGCAAGGCCATATCGGCGCTGATACCGAGCGCACCGCGGGTGATTTTGCAGACTTGAGAGCGGGTAGTGCCAATGTCGTTGGCCAGGCGATACTGGGTAATTCCGCAGGGTTTGAGGAATCCTAGGAGAAGAATTTCTCCGGGATGCGGAACGGGAACAACATCAACATGATTGCGTGCTTCAGTGGTAGTCGATAAAGTCAACGCCAACAGCTCCTTCGGGGGCCTAAACGACAGGATGTGTTGGTGAACTTATATGTTTAGCCCATCTGGCCTTCTGGTATTAGGACTATTTCACTTATCCGGAGGGATAACGCAGCCTCGGACCTGAAATACCGTCGGGGACGTGCTGATGTGCTAGGTGCCGAGGTTCAAGACGATCCGACTCAGACAACGAATGAAACGGGCCCACAACTCCAGGCACAACAACACCCTCCTAAGGGAAAGTGTTGCAACGACCCTCTGAGCTCAAGAGGGGCATATAAAACGGGAGAAACCCCCATCTCCCACCGCGTATAGCGCGGTAAGAGTGGGGGCTTCGAAAGCGTGAAGCTCAGTAAAATTACTTGAGCTCGACGGAAGCGCCAGCCTCTTCCAGCTTGGTCTTAGCAGCCTCAGCGTCGTCCTTGGAAGCGCCTTCGATGATGGCCTTAGGTGCACCCTCAACCATTTCCTTAGCTTCCTTCAGGCCCAGGCCGGAGACGAGCTCGCGGACAGCCTTAATAACGCCGATCTTCTTAGCGCCAGCGTCGGTCAGAACGACGTCGAACTCGGTCTGCTCCTCAGCAGCGGCAGCGCCGCCCTCAGCCGGAGCGCCCGGTGCAGCAGCGGCAACCGGTGCAGCAGCCTCAACGTCGAAGACGTCCTCGAATTCCTTAACGAACTCAGACAGTTCGATGAGGGTCATTTCCTTGAAAGCTTCAATGAGCTCGTCCTTGGTGAGCTTAGCCATGATGGCAAGTCCTTTCTGTGTTGTGTGCTTGTTCCCCGGTGATGAGGTAGCAAGCACGGTGTTTTATATGTGCGTCTGTCGTGACGACTTAAGCTTCTGCTTCCTTCTTGTCCTGCAGAGCAACAACGGTGCGAACCGCCTTGGTTGCAGGAGCGTTGAAGACAGCGGCTGCCTTCGCCATAGAACCCTTCATAGCGCCAGCCAGCTTTGCGAGGGTGGTCTCGCGGTTGTCCAGCTTGGCGATGGCCTGAACCTGCTCCGCAGACAATGCGTCGCCGTCCATGTAGCCACCCTTGATGACGAGTGCCTTGTTGTCATCAGCGAACTTGGTGATGACCTTCGCAGCATCTACTGCCTCGCCCTTGATGAACGCAATTGCGGTCGGGCCAGTCAGCAAATCATCAAGACCTTCGATGCCAGCTTCGTTGGCAGCGATCTTGAAGAGGGTGTTCTTGGCGACGGAGTAGTCAACGTCAAAGCCCAGGTTGTTACGCAGCTCCTGCAGCTGGGATACGGTCAGGCCGCGGTACTCAGTCAAAACGACGGAGCTAGAATCGGCCAGCTTTTCCTTCAGCTCTGCCAAGTCTGCAGTGTTCTTTGGGTTTGCCATTGTCTCTCGCCTCCTTCCAAAACATCTCTTTTATTTTCCGCCGGGGCCTTCCGAAAAGAAAAGCCCCGTGCAAGAGCACAGGGCGTGCGACATGAGAAATGTCGCGGAATGCGCAAAGTGTCTCCTGCGTGGGCCGCCTCCAAGGTGGAGAACTTTCAATCCTTAGTGGATGACCAACGGTCTTCGGTGAACTTTGACTCGGCCACAAGGCCGTTCAAACTTCACAAGGGATACTACCGCGCTTTCCTCGTATTCCCAAATTGCCCACCCGCGTAGGCTATTTAGTATGACTTCCCTCATGTGGTTTCGCGATGACCTGCGCTTATCCGATAACCAGGCCCTTACCCGCGCCGCGGAGGCCGCCGCCGATAAAAACGGTTCAACGCCAGAGTTAGTGGCCGTTGTCCTCGATGAGCCCGCCTACCCCGGCAGCCGGCCGCTCGGTGGCGCCACTCACTGGTGGCGGGAGCGTTCGCTCTATGCCCTAGCGCAGGAGCTTGCCTCCCGTGGGGTGAAGCTTATGCGCGCTACCGGCGATGCCCGCACCGTCATTCCCCGCATCGCCCGCAAGGTTGGCGCCGATACCGTCACCTGGACCCGCCGCTACCACGGCCCGCTGCGCGAGGTAGACGCGAGGGTCAAAGCAACGCTTGCCGATGCCGGAATTAACGCCATCTCCTGCCCCGGTTTCACCCTCGTGGAGCCATGGGAGGTCACCAATGGCCAGGGCAAACCTTATAAGGTCTTTACTCCCTTCGCTGCCGCCGCGCGGTCCCAGCTCGCTGATGACGAACCGCTGCCCGTGCCGGAATTGCTGGCGGGGCGGGAGATGGGGGCATCGGCAAGCAGTAGCTGGCCCAACCCCAGCGCCGATGAACCGCAGTGGGCTGCGTCGCTCGCCCAGTATTGGACTCCCGGAGAGGCCGGTGCGCGCGAACGCCTAGCCCAGCTCGACTTAGCTCACTACGCCGAGGAGCGCGATATACCCGCGCGCAACGCCACGTCCCTGCTCTCGCCGCACTTGCGCTTTGGCGAGGTATCCCCGCGCGAGGTCTGGGTGGCCGCCGCCGAGGAGCCCGACGCGGAGAAATTTCAGTCCGAGTTGCTGTGGCGCGACTTTTCCTGGCACCGGCTCTACCAGCTGCCCGATCTGGCCACCCGCAACGTGCGGCAAAACTTCGACCGCTTCGACTGGTCCTGGGATGACCCGCGGCTGAAGGACTGGCAGGAGGGCACGACAGGCATTCCGCTTGTCGATGCCGGCATGCGCGAGCTCTGGCACACCGGCTACATGCACAATCGCGTGCGCATGGTGGTGGGTTCGTTTCTTACCAAGAACCTGGGCATCCATTGGCGCCTAGGCGAGGAGTGGTTTTGGGACACCCTGGTGGATGCCGACGCCGCCTCCAATCCATTTAACTGGCAATGGGTGGCCGGGTGCGGCGACGATGCCGCACCCTTCTTCCGCATCTTCAACCCGGAAAACCAGGCCCAGCGCTTCGACCCGGATGGTGCGTATATCCGCCAGTGGGCGCCCACGCTATCCGCCCCGCCCATCGTGGACCTCAGGCAGTCGCGCCAGGCGGCCCTAGATGCCTACGCCGAGATCAAAGACGCAGACTAATGCCCAATACCTAGGCCCTTCGTTTACACCGTAGGGCCTGATGATCGATGCAAAAGACCCCAAGGAAAATCCTCGGGGTCTTCGTTCACGCTCTATGCGCTATCACCGTCTTAGTCGGTGTAGCCCTTCTGCACGGAGCCGTCCACAGGAATACCTGGGCCGGAGGTGGTGGAGATGGTAGCGCGCTTGATGTAGATGCCCTTTGCGGAAGCAGGCTTCAGGCGCTGGATTTCATCCATGAGGGCGCCGTAGTTCTCAGCGAGCTTCTCAGCATCGAAGGAAGCCTTACCAAGGATGGCGTGCAGGTTTGCAGCCTTGTCCACGCGGAAGGAGATCTTACCGCCCTTAACCTCGCTAATTGCCTTAGCAACGTCATTGGTCACGGTACCGGTCTTCGGGTTAGGCATCAGACCACGTGGGCCCAAGACGCGGGCGACGCGGCCAACCTTGGCCATCTGGTCGGGGGTAGCGATGGCAACGTCGAAGTTCAGGTTGCCCTCGTTGATCTGCTCGATCAACTCGGAGGTACCAACGATGTCAGCGCCAGCTTCCTGAGCTGCGGTAGCCTTTTCGCCCTCTGCGAAGACGGCGACGCGAACGTCCTTACCGGTGCCGTTAGGCAGGGAAACGGTGCCGCGCACCAGCTGGTCAGCCTTGCGTGGGTCAACGCCCAAGCGGAAGACGACGTCAACGGTGGCGTCGAAGTTCTTGGAGGAGGTCTCCTTGGCCAGCTTTGCGGCCTCGATCGGACGGTACAGGCGGGACTTATCTACCAGTTCCGCAACGGCCTTATAAGCCTTAGACTTGGTGCTCATTTAACAATTCCTTTTCTGGATTGGCGTGGTATTTGGCGGGCCGAAGCTGGCCCTACCACATAAAATTTTTACTTCTCCGGTGCGCCATCGATCTCGAGGCCCATGGAGCGGGCGGTACCAGCGATGATGTGTGCGCCGGCCTCGATGTCGCGGGCGTTGAGGTCCTCGAACTTGGTCTGTGCAATTTCCTTGCACTGATCCCAGGTGACGGAGCCGACCTTATCGGTGTGCGGGACACCGGAGCCCTTCTGAACGCCTGCGGCCTTCAGCAGCAGCTTGGCTGCCGGCGGGGTCTTCAGCTTGAAGTCGAAGGAGCGGTCTTCGTAGACGGTGATCTCAACAGGGACCACGTTGCCACGCTGGTTCTCGGTAGCGGCGTTATAAGCCTTGCAGAATTCCATGATGTTGACGCCGTGGGCACCGAGTGCCGGGCCAACTGGCGGTGCCGGGTTAGCGGCGCCAGCCTCGATCTGCAGCTTGATGAAGCCAGATACCTTCTTCTTTGGAGCCATCGAATTACCTCTTTCCTGTGGTACCGGACCTGCGTCACGATGAATAACGCGGCCCGTCCGGATGCTCACCTCAGTGGGCCACCGGAGGATGAAACGATTTACGTGTGCGCACGCAAAAGGCGCACGGCGTTCCAGTCTAGAACACCGTGCGCCCTGCACAAAATCATTTTTAAGAAATGCGCTCGATTTCCGTCGGCGACAATTCCACTGGGGTTTCGCGGCCAAAGATGGAGACCAAGCCCTGCATCTTGCCGGTTTCCGGGTCGATTTCGGAAATAGTAGCGGACACGGCAGCCAGCGGGCCGGACAGGATGGTAACGGCCTCGCCCACCTCGAAGTCGTGGGCGTACTTCTTGGCCACTTCCTTCTCCGGCATTTCGACGACCTGCTCGCCCTCTTGCTCGTTCGGGGCAGCCTCGCCCTTGGCGGGAGCTTCATTCGGCATGAGGAACTTTGCCACATCGCGGGTCTTGACCGGCGTCGCGTTGCCTTCGTTTCCCACGAAGGAGGTCACGCCGGGGGTTTCGCGGATGACGGACCAGGCGGCATCGTTAAGCTCAGCGCGTACCAAGACGTAACCCGGCAGCAGCTTGCGCTTGACAATCTTCTTCTTGCCGTCCTTGTTTTCCATAATCTGCTCGATGGGGACGACGACCTCGAAGATGGAATCTTCCACCTCAAGGGTTTGCGCACGCATATCGAGGTTCGTGCGCACCTTGTTCTCGTAGCCGGAGTAGCACTGGATGATATACCACTGGCCCGGCTGCTTCTTCAGCTCGCGAGTGAATTCGCGCAGGCGCTTGCGGTAAGCGGCGTCCTCGGCCTCTTCCTCGGTTTCGGCGGAAGCCCCTGCAGCGTCCTCTTCTGCGGCGGGCTCGGCCTCTGCCGAGGGCTCGGACTCTGCTGCGGGGGCATCGGCAAGCGCAGCGTCTTCTGCGTCACCTGCGCCAGCCTCAGCAGGCGCTGCGGCCTCCTCTTGGGCGTCCTCGACTGCGCTGGCGTGCTCTGCCGCCTGCTCTTGCACGTTGGACTGCATGGCCTCCTCTAGGGAGGTTCCTGGGTTTTCGACGTTATTCTCGTCGCTCATGAGTGGTACTCCAAAATGTCATCGGCGCGTGTTGTAGAACCAGCCTACCCGCGGCGCGTGTGGGCAAAAAGTATCCCGCCGTTCCGGAGTGCGGAAACAGCGGGATAAAAGTTTATGGAGTTATTCTAACTAATTGGTCAGAATCTTCTCAACTCCGAGGCCAGCCAGGGTGTCAACGCCCCAGACCAAGGCGGTGATGACGATCAAGAAGGCGAACGTGATGAGGGTGTACTGCAGCATCTCTCCACGGGTGGGCCACACCACCTTCTTCATTTCAGAAACAACCTCGCCAGGGAATGCGGCGACGCCGCCACCCGGACTATCGGTGCGGTTTTTATCCTCAACGCGGACGACGTTCTTGTTCGCCGAGTCCGTGGAGGTCGTGGAAGCCGCACCAGAAAGCTGGCGCTTACCGGTGGGACGCGGGGCCGCCGAGTCCTTCGGCTGCTGCTCATCGCTCACAGCTAACCCTCCTTGGGAAATGAATTCTTTTTCCGAGCGCGATATTCCGCCCAGACATAACTTTGTCAACCCTAGCAAAAGGTGCACGGGCAGGAAAGCACGCCGGGGCGGATGCGCGCCGCTGTGACAAAAATATCCCCGCCATCTGGAAAGCAGATGACGGGGATCCTTGCAGGGGCGACAGGACTCGAACCTGCAACCTACGGTTTTGGAGACCGTTGCGCTACCAATTGCGCCACGCCCCTATTTTCTTATCCGTGACGCTTGAACGTCACGCGCCGATGACCTTACCAGATCCCTAATTCCGCACGGAAACCAGTACGCCGCTAAGGCCATAGGCACGGTAGTAAAAAAGCGCCGTAGTGGCGCTTTTCTTTCCCGGTAGCGATGGCGAGAATTGAACTCGCGACACAGCGATTATGAGTCGCTTGCTCTACCACTGAGCTACACCGCCATGGTGAACACCTTCATCCTGAAGGAAGGTAATTCCTCCAGACATGAATGGAGCCCCCTGACAGAATCGAACTGTCGACCTTTTCCTTACCATGGAAACGCTCTGCCGACTGAGCTAAGGGGGCATATCCCAGCATCAAGCACGTCAATATTTCGTTGTGCTCTCCGTTGCGGACTTCAATAATGTAACCTGCCACCTCCACTTTGCACAAATCGCCACGTCAGCGTCCATAAGTGGGGAATTTTCTGCGGCTTAGACGATGGTGCTCCTGCCCGCCCGATGTGCTTGAATGAAAGGCATGCTGGATCATAAAGACTGTCTTTCTCTCGACGCCGCGAAGCTCTACTACAACTCCGGTTTTTCGCAGGCGGAGGTGGCGGCGCACCTGGGGATTTCCCGGCCGACGGTCTCCAAATTGCTCACCCACGCCGCCGAGCGCAGCTTTGTCACCGTGAGCATCACCGATCCCCGCGAGCAGTCCGATGAGCTGGTTTCTGCGCTCTGCGAGCGTTTTTCGCTTGCCGATGCCCGCGTCACCGCCACTCCTCCCGGCGGATCCCTGCTTGCGGATCTAGGCAGCGCCGGCGCCGCCCTACTGGAAGAGCTCATTACCGATCACACTTCAGTGGGGCTTTCCTGGGGCGAAACCATGTCCGCGGTGGCCTCCCACTTGCGCAAGCGTCCGCTAGAGGGCGTGGACATCGTCCAACTCAAGGGCGGACACTCCCACTCGGAGCGCTCCACCAAGGATCTGCACACCATGCAGGCGTTTACCCAGGCTTTTAATGCGGAGGCGCACCTACTCCCCCTCCCGGTCATCTTCGATTCCGTCGAGGCCAAGGAGTGGGTCGTCCGCGACCGGCATATCTCCACAATCCTCGATATGGGGGCGTCGGTAGACGTGGCGGTATTTACCGCGGGGGCCATCGAAAAGGAGTCCCTGGCGCTGAACCTGGGCTACCTCACCGAGGAAGAAAGTGAGGAACTTCTCACCAACGCCGTAAGCGATGTCTGTTCCCGCTTTTATACCGCCGAGGGCGCCATCGCCTCCCCCGCCGTGGATGCGCGCACCGTCGGCATCGATTTGAAGGACTTAGCCCAACGCCCCACGCGCGTGCTCGTTGCCGGTGGGCACACCAAAACCCGCGCCATTAATGTCGCCCTTGAGATGGGCTTGGCCACCCACCTCGTGACTGATCAATCCACAGCTCACAGGCTATTGGAGCTTAATTAACATAAAACGCGTCACACTTAAGGAACATTTGTTAACTTTTCTATTGACATTGGTTCCGGGCGGGCTAGACTAACCCATGTACACACCCGAAGTTCACATGGAGGAGCACGTCAATGTCCGCCACCGACATTTCCACCCCGCACATCAACCCGCACGGCGCACCAATCGCAGAGACCGTCCTGCTGCCCGGTGACCCACTGCGCGCGAAGTTCATTGCTGATAACTTCCTCGAAGACACCGTCCAATTCAACGAGATCCGCAATATGCTGGGCTTTACCGGCACCTATAACGGCAAGCCAGTATCCGTCATGGGAACCGGCATGGGCATCCCGTCCATCGGTATTTACTCCTGGGAGCTCATCCACAAGTTCGGTGCGAAAAAGCTCATCCGCGTCGGCTCTATCGGCGCGATGCAAGAGGACATCGAATTGCACGATGTCATCGTTGCTTCCTCTGCCTCCACCGATTCCAACTTCTTGTCCCAGTATGACCTGCCAGGCACCTACGCCCCCACCGCATCGTGGAAACTGCTTAAAGCGTTGGTGGATGAATCCGAGAAGCAGAACCAGCACATCCACGTGGGCAATATCTTGAGCTCGGACATCTTCTACAACATGGACCAGACCGTGAACGACCGTTGGGCACACATGGGCGTGCTCGGCGTGGAGATGGAATCCGCGGCCCTCTATGCCACCGCCGCCGAGGCCGGTGTTGACGCCTTGGGCCTGTTTACCGTCTCCGACAACATCGTCACCGGCAAGCAGCTTTCCGCTGAAGACCGTCAGACCGCCTTCCGCACCATGGTGGAGCTTGCTCTGCCGCTCAACGCGCTGGATTAATAAGGACCCACCGCCATGCTGAAAAAAGTTAAGGCCACCCCGGGTGAGCGCACCCAGGTAAACCCCAAGGCCGCCGTCCCCATCCTGCTGTTTGTCTTCGTCTTCTCCCTTATCATTGACAATGGTTTCAAGACGATGACCATGCCGATCGCGGAAGCGCTCGAAATTTCCGATAAGACCGCGTCGCTGCAGGCCTCCCTGGCCGGCGTGATCAT
Source organism: Corynebacterium sp. MSK073 (assembly GCF_030232085.1). Taxonomy (NCBI): domain Bacteria; kingdom Bacillati; phylum Actinomycetota; class Actinomycetes; order Mycobacteriales; family Corynebacteriaceae; genus Corynebacterium; species Corynebacterium sp. MSK073. The sequence continues at coordinate 12,327 of NZ_JASPIY010000020.1, forward strand.
TGGTATCGGCGCCGTCGTCTACGCCGCCTTGGCGGACTCCATTTCTATCCGGAAACTGATGCTTACCGGCATCGTTTTTGTGGCCGTGGGTTCCATCCTGGCCTTCGTCTTCTCTGGTTCGTGGGCCATGATATTAACCGGCCGCCTGATTCAAACCACCGGTTTGGCCGCCGCTGAGACACTCTATGTCATCTACGTGACCAAGCACTTGAGCGAGGATGATCAAAAGACCTACCTCGGCTTTTCCACCGCCGCCTTCCAGGCTGGCCTGCTCATTGGCGCGCTGACCTCCGGGTTCATCTCCACCCACGTGTCTTGGACGGCGATGTTCCTCATCCCGCTCATCCTCCTGCTGACCATTCCGCCCATCATTAAGAATGTGCCGGAAGATGAGGCCGTGGAAAGCCACCTGGACGCGCTCGGCCTGTTCTACGTTGCCCTCTTTGCCAGCGCTCTTATCTTGTTCATGCAGGATTACACCTGGTACTGGCTCATCTTCGCCATCGTGGGCGTTGCCGCATTCATCGTGCACATCAAGAACGCGAAGAACCCCGTGGTTACCCCGGAATTCTTCACCAATGGCCGCTACGTGTGGACCATTATCATGGTGCTCTTTGTCTATTCCACGCAGCTGGGCTTTATCTTCCTGCTGCCGTTTGCAGCCCATGACATGCACGGCATGAGCTTGGATCAGGCCTCGCTGTTGATGGTGCCGGGCTATATCTGCGCCATCCTCGTCGGCATCTTTTCCGGCAAAATTGGCAAGGTCATGTCCTCTCGCGCCACCATTTACACCGCCTTTGGCATGGTTGCCGGCGCGCTCTTGTTCGCCGCGTTCTTCGCGCAGGTTCACGTTTCCGTGCTCATCATCGCCATCGTGGCCTTTGCCAGCGGCTTTGCCCTGATGTACGCCCCACTGGTCAATACCGCTTTGCGCAATATCAGCGCAGCCAAGTCCGGCATCGCCATTGGTTTCTACAACCTCACCATCAATATCGCCGTGCCCCTGGGCATCGCTTATACCGCCAAGCTGCAGGAATCCACCAGCTACACCACCACGCTGTTGGTCCTCACCTTCATCGCCGCCATCGGCTCTGGCCTCTATGTGGTCTCTGACCTCAAGATGGCCCGTAAAGAATCCGCTGCTATTTCCTAAAGGAGAAAATCATGACTTCTCGCAACGACGTTGCTTCCTACATCGACCACACCCTGCTCAAGCCAGAGGCCACCCCGGAGCAATTCCGCGCCCTGGTAAAAGAGGCCACCGAGCTTGGCACCTACGCCGTGTGCGTCTCCCCTTCCGCCCTGCCGCTCGAGACCCCGAAGTCCCTCCATGTCGCCACGGTCGTGGGCTTTCCCTCCGGCGCCGTCAAGCCGGAAATCAAGGCCGCTGAAGCCGCCCGCGCGGTTGCCGATGGCGCCGAGGAAGTAGACATGGTCATCAACATCCCGCTGGCCATCGAGGGCCGCGCCGAGGAGCTGCAGGCAGAAATCCAGGCCGTGCGCGATGCCATCCCGGGCAAGGTGCTCAAGGTCATCATCGAGTCTGCCGCGCTTTCCGATGCCGCCATCGTCCTCGCCTGCCAGGCCGCCGCTGCCGCCCAGGCGGACTTTGTCAAGACCTCCACCGGCTTCCACCCCGCCGGCGGTGCCTCCACCCACGCCGTCAAGCTCATGCGCGAGACCGTAGGCGACAAGCTGGGCGTGAAGGCCTCCGGCGGCATCCGCACCGCCGAGGATGCTCTCGCCATGATCGAGGCCGGCGCCAGCCGCCTGGGGCTGTCCTCCTCTGCCAAGATCCTCGAGGAGCTTTAAGCCATGTCTGTGGATAAGACCTTCGATTTCGACTACGCCCGCACCTGGGCCGAACACGATCCGGATGCGGACACCGCCCGTCAGGTGCTCACGTGGATCGAGGAAGATAACTCCGAAGAACTCGCCGCCGCCTTCGCGGGCCCCCTGAACTTTGGTACCGCGGGCCTGCGCGCCGCCGTCGGCGCGGGCGAATCCCGCATGAACCGCGCCGTGGTCATTCGCACCACCTACGGTCTTATTACCTGGCTCAAGCAGCAGGTCGATACCCCGGTCGTTGTCATCGGCTGCGATGCCCGCCACGGCTCCGCGCAGTTCCAGCGCGATGCCGCGCAGGTTATCTCCGCCGCTGGCGGAAAGGCCTTAGTCCTGCCTGCGCAGAATCCGACCCCGCTGACCGCCTTCACGGTGCGTTCCTTAGGCGCGGACGCCGGCATTATGGTTACCGCCTCCCACAACCCGCCTGCCGATAATGGCTACAAGGTGTATCTGGGTGGCCGCGTTGCCACCGGCCCGGGCGAGGGCGTGCAGCTCATCTCCCCAGCCGATAAGGAAATCGCCGCCGCCATCGCTAAGGCCCCCTATGCCGATGAGGTCCCGCTCACCTCTGATCACATCGAGGACGTCAATACCCGCGCGGAGTACCTCGACCGCGCCGCCACGTTGGTCGGTGAAAATACCGATATCACCATCGCTCTGACCGCCATGCACGGCGTAGGTGCCGAACTGGGTAAGGAACTGCTGTCTCGCTGCGGCTTTACTGTCTCGCTGGTGCCAGAACAGGCCGCTCCCGACCCAGATTTCCCCACGGTTTCTTTCCCCAACCCGGAGGAGCCCGGCGCCCTAGACCTTGGCATTCAGCATGCTGAGAAAATCGGTGCCGATATCCTTATCGCTTATGACCCTGACGCCGATCGCTGCGCCGCCGCCGTGCCTACCGATGGCACCTGGCGCCAGCTCAGTGGCGATGAGACCGGCGCCTTGCTTGGCGATTACCTCGCCCGCCGCGGCGCTACCGGCAACTTCGCCAACTCCCTCGTATCGTCCCGCCTGCTCGGGCGCATCGCCGCACACTACGGCCTCGGCCACGAGGAAACCCTGACCGGTTTCAAGTGGATCGCCCGCACCCCGGAGCTTGCCTTCGGCTACGAAGAAGCCATTGGTTTCTGCCCCGATCCCAACGCAGTGCGCGATAAGGACGGCATCTCCACCTCCGTGGTGCTCGCCAGCCTCGCCGCCGAATGCAAGGCCGCTGGAAGCAGCCTCCTAGGCCTCTTGGATGACATCTACGCCACGGTCGGCGCCCTGCACACGCAGCCGCTGACTTTCCGCGTCGAGGACTTGAGTCTGATTACCCAAGCAATGGACAAGGTCTCTGCCACCCCACCGACCGAGCTCGCCGGCTCCCCGGTGTCCAAGGTGGAAAAGTTTGCCCAAGGCTCGAAGTTCTTCACCGATAACGATGACCGCGTTATCGTTCGGCCCTCCGGCACCGAGCCCAAGCTCAAGTGCTACCTGGAGTCCCCCGACGCCGGTCGCCTCGATGCCATCGCGGCTGATTTGCGCGATTACTTCGGGCTCTAATCCGCCCGCTTACTGAAAACAGGTTTATGGGCCAGCAGGATTTCGCCACCATAGCGCGAATCTGCTGGCCCATAAGACTTTATAAGGCGGACTAGAGCACAAGGGCTCTTCTTTCCCTACGCGGGAAGCGCCCAACTCGGGCGGGCCCTCATGCCCTCAGGTCAATTACTTAACATCCAAGTATTCGACTAGTTCTTCCGCAATCTTTTTCGCACCCGTTGGGCCAAGACCCAAGAACCAGAGGTCATCGCTGACGCGGAAGGCCTTGCCTTCCTTCACCGCTGACAGATTCTTAAATTGTTCGGATTCAACAATTTTGTCCTCACCAGTGGCCGATGGATCGCCATAGCTGGAGTAGAACAGGTAATCTCCGTCTGCCTCAGAAATGGACTCTGGAGAAATCTCCGCTGCCAGCTCATCAATGTCCTGGTTTTCAGGGCGAGCCAGTCCTGCATCGCGCAGAATGACACCGATAAGGGACTTATTGGCGTACAAGCGGATCTTATCCGGCATGAATCGAAGCATAGAGACCGTCGTGTCCTTCGGCATCTTCTCCTTGATTTCAGCCAAGGTATCCGCATAGTCATTGAGGATATCGACGGTTTTCTCCTCTTCACCGAGCGCATCACCGATCAGCCGGAAGTCTTCCTTCCATGGATATCCTGGGCGGATAGCCAACACGGTCGGCGCGATATCGGAAAGCTGCCCGTACAGATCGTCCACGCGCAGTTGGCTGCCCACAATGAGATCGGGCTTGAGCTCCGCGATTTTTTCGACATTTACCTCCTGAATGGTGCCCACCGAAGGTACGTCTTTCACCTTGTCAGCCAGATAATCCGGCACTGGATTCGCACCCTTAGAGGTAACCATGCCTACCGGCTTAATCCCCAAGGACAGCACAGAGTCGAGCTCACCCATGTCCAGCACCACGACGCGCTCTGGCTTCTCTTTAATCTCAGTTTCACCATTGGCGTGCTTGATGGTGCGGGGGAATTGGCCCGGCTCAGCATCAGTTCCCAACTTGGCGGTTTCTTCATCAGCGGTACCAAAGCGCTCACCGCTATGGGAGACGCTTTCATTGCCCGGACCGCCCTTGGAATCGTCATTTTCGGCAGCACTGCAAGCAGACAGTGACAAGGCAATGGCGACGGCGGCAGCCATGCTTGATAGCAGGCGTTTTTTGTTAAACATTATTTCTGACATAATGGTTAGCCTAAGCTAACTTACTTATTTATTGAAAATAATATGACGCATACCAAATCAACGCTCCCCCTAATGGGTGTACCGAATACTCGTCGCCGCAGGTGGCGGGTCGGCGCCTTCCTTGCACTTGCACTTTTGCTAATGGTGCTTCTGATTGTGCTCAGCCTGTTCATCGGCGCGCAGTCTTTTACCCCCTCTGAAATAGTCGCAGGCCTCCGCGGCGGCCCCGGCAGCAGCACGGCTGGAGACATCCTGTATGAGCGACGAATCCCACGCACCGTCGCCGCCATCCTCGCGGGTACTGGGCTCGCGGTCGCCGGTTGCATTCTCCAGATCATCACCCGAAACCCGCTGGCAGATACCGGAGTATTCGGCATGAACGCCGGCGCCGCCTTCGCGGCCGCGCTCGCTCTTAGCGTATTCGGGCTATCTTCACCCCTAGCTTTTACCGCCGCTGCCTTGATCGGTGCGGGTGGCACCATGCTATTAGTTGCGCGCCTTGGCCGAGACATCTCTGGCGCCATAGATCCGCTCCGTATCGTGCTTGCCGGCGTGGCGTTAAGCGCTGTGTTCGAAGGCCTTTCTGAGGGCATGTCACTCCTAGATCCGCAAGCCTTTGCCCGAATCAAGGCATGGATGGTGGGCAGCATGGATATTGCTTCTACCACCCCGCTTTATCTCATGGGGTGCGGATTGGCCGTCGCCGCAGTGATGTTGGTTTTCCTAGCGCCCCGCCTGACCGTCCTGCCGCTGGGTGAACACGCTGCAGAAGCACTTGGCATCAACGTAGCCCAAACCCGCGCACTGGCCCTCTTTGTTGTATCTTTGCTCGCCGCAACGACCACTGCCGCAGTCGGCGTCTTAGCATTTGTCGGCATGCTTGTCCCCCATTTGGTTCGCCAAGTAGGCATCACCAATGAGCGCGATCAGATTTGGATTAGTGGGTTAATCGGTCCAAATCTGCTTCTCTTCGCCGACATCATTGGGCGGCTTATCTTGCCCGGCGAGTTACCCGCCGGAGTAACCGTCGCAATAATCGGTGCTCCTTTCCTCATTTTCCTTGCACAACGCAAGCAGGTGGTTCTATGAGGACCACAGACCTAAATGCCACGCGAGCCGCTACCACCTCGGTACGCACCATCGCTGCGCGATACCGCCGCCGCGAAACAATTGTGCTTTTTGTGGGCGTCGCCGCAGTCCTTCTCGCTGCCGTCGTAGCGCTGACGTACCCTGGCGCAGGACTAGATCGCGTGTCGGCTTGGCAGGCGCTTATTCACCCCGACTCCGGCTTCGGCACCACCGTAATCTACGAATGGCGCTTGCCCAGAGTCACCGCTGCCATCGTGGTAGGGGCTGGCCTCGCTATTGCCGGCACGCTTTTTCAGACCGTAACCCGCAACCCGCTGGGCTCGCCCGACATCATTGGTTTTAACACCGGTGCCTATACCGGGGTGATCGTGGTGAGCTACTTAGGGTTCAGCAGTTTTATTAACGTCGCATTAGGAGCGGTGGTTGGGGGCGGGATCACCGCACTGATCATCGTCGTCCTAGCCCTACGCAGGCAGGTAAGCGGCATGCGACTCATCCTGGTCGGTATCGGAGTCTCCCTTACGCTCTCCGCGGTCAACCGTTACCTCATCTTGAGCGCAGATTTGGACACGGCTATGGCTGCGGCCACGTGGGCTGCTGGTTCGCTCAACGGCATTGAATGGATTTTCGTCGGCCCAGCGGCCATCGTGCTGGCACTAATCATCGTGCTAACTTTCACGTTGAGGTCGCGTTGCGAGGCCCTAGAGCTTGCCGATGACACCGCCTACTCCCTCGGCCTAAATGTAACCCGCACCCGCCTTGTTCTAGTGTTCCTCTCTGCCCTTTTAACAGCACTGTGCACCGCGCTGGCCGGTCCGATTTCTTTCGTAGCCTTAGCGGCACCACACCTGACAAGGTTCCTTACCGGTGGCCAACGAGTCAGCCTCCCTGCTGGTGCACTTATCGGCGCCACCTTGCTATTGGTCTGCGACATCATAGGGCAACAGCTTTTCCACCCCACCATGCTTCCGGTTGGCGTCGTAACCGTCACCTTGGGCGGCACATACCTGATCATCCTCATGCTCTTCGCGCACCGCACCTACCGCAGGTAATTTTGAAAGGACTTTCCCCAAAATGGCTTTCCCAGATTCAGACAGCGATGGAGACATCGCGGTAGCAGTACAGGGCGCTACCGTCACTTACGGTGACTTCACCGCCGTAAACAACGTAAGCGTGGATTTCCCGCGCGGAAAATTTACGTGCATTATTGGCCCCAATGGCTGTGGCAAATCCACGCTTCTGCGCGCTATGGCGCGAGTATTGCCCACAGAGGCAGGCACTATTTCCTTAGAAAACAAAGCGATTGATTCTTTCGGCCGCAAAGAATTATCGCGGCGCATCGCGCTCATGGCCCAAGATGCAATAGCCCCTGAACATCTCACCGTAACGGAACTGGTAGCACGTGGCCGGTTCGCACACCTGGGAGCGTTGGGGCAACGCAGCAGCCAAGACTTCGACAAGGTATCCCAAGCAATATCGACGGTGGAACTGGATTCGCTGGCTGACCGGCGAATGAATGAATTATCCGGCGGTCAACGCCAACGCGCTTGGTTGGCCATGGCGCTAGCCCAAGACACCCCAGTGCTCCTACTGGATGAGCCCACAACCTTTTTGGATTTGGGCTATCAGCATGACTTGCTCACTCTGGTGAGAAACCTCAGCGAAAACGAGGACAAAACAGTCATCGCCGTAGTACACGACCTCCAGCAAGCGATACGTTTCGCCGACCATCTAGTAGCGATGCAAAGCGGGCAGTTAGTCGCCCACGGAAATCCCGTGGACATAATCACCTCAGAACTAATTGAGCACCTATATGGCCTACCCGTAGAGGTTACCAAGGCTGGGCAGCAAGGACGGACAGTAATCATTCCAGACTGAAGTTTGAAGTGTCCCAGGTTTTTCCTCTGAGTAGACGGGAAATCTGAACTAGGGCCTGACCCCCGGAAAGTAGACACATCGGGGGTCAGGCCCAGCGGATTCATAAGGCCTTGGACTACGCCACCCCACAAAAAGTGGAAACCGAATACTATCTCACTCAGCCCATCAACACAGGGTCGTAAACGGAGCGGAACTCAACCCAGGACGCTTCAAAATTTGGGAATCACCTACCCGTGGCCATTTCCTCTTTATCTTTATCCGGCCATACGGTCACTACTTTGTACGTGTTGTAGACCATTGCTACGAATACAACAATATTTCCAAAGATGAGCCACTGCGGTGCATCGTTCGGCAGAACTATCTGTAGAACAGCACTCACGAAACACAGCATTGCAATGTTCGTACCCAACGAGATGATCAGCATTCTACGTCCAAGGCTCATTTTTATCCCTTACTTTTTCGTGTTTCTTATATTTATCCGCACTGGTCAGCGGCTGTTATGATAGAGCCAGATGCGTTTGCCATGGTAACCGCAGCCATCGTAGGCCCAATAGGGCCTGTGAGCGGCGCGGACGCGACTTCGACTGCGGATCCCACAGTTGCTGCGCCCCCTAGAAGGACAGCCCCCGCACACCCAGCAGCAGACCGAGTCTGAATGAGAGTTGCGTCGACCAACTCTGGATCAACATTCGTTGAATACTTTGCAGCGATCTGGTTGCCCTCTACCGAGTATTCGATGTTTACTTTCTCTCCAGTGATGAGAGTCTTTGAAGTGGGCAGAGCTTCTTCTTTGCCATTCGGGCTTTCTACAACTACTGCGTCTGCTTCTTTATGAACATTGCCGTTTACTACTTCAGCGGAGTATCCACTCTCATTAGCGTCATTGATTACGAGAAGTGCCTGTTGCTCCTCCTGGGCCTTAGCAATCCTTTCCTTAAGGACATCATTTCCCGTCCCTGTGTTGGTTGACTGCTGAACCTCGTTCTGAGAATTTTCTGCGGATGTAGCGACTGGCACTGGTACGAGTACAGAAGCTAGTGCGATAGAAGCAGCAAGCTTAGTTCCAAACTTCAAGGAAAACCTCTTTTTGAATTCTGGAATACGAATGAACTCAGGTGGATGATAAGGTCTGCGCTCGTCCTGCGCAAGACATAACTGGAATATCCCCTTTTGACCTTTAAGCCCCAAGACACACTTTTTGTCGCATATGCCACGAAGCCCCACAAGCTTCAGCTTGTGGGGCTTTATGTTGTGCCAGGTAGAAGATTCGAACTTCTGAAGGCAATGCCGGCGGATTTACAGTCCGCTCCCTTTGGCCGCTCGGGCAACCTGGCATGCACTCTGCGGTGCGTGTATGTACTTTACTATGAATCACCCACCTACCTCCAAATCGCCAGCGCAGCGGGGAGAAATGGAATGTTAGGAGGGGCCACCAGCAAGCAGCTAGCCCACTCGGCGAACGGTGTAATCCGCGAGCTGGCGCAGCGCTTGGCTAGCGGAATTTTCCGGCAGTACGGAAAGCTGTTCTTCTACCGTGCGTAGGTAGGCATTAATGTCCTCTAGCGCCCTCTGCCGGCCGCCAGACTGGCGCAGGAGGGCGATGGCACGCTCGACCTCAGCATCGGTTTCTAGGGGTCCTGTCAGCAGCTCACGCAGCTGGTCGCCCACTTCCCCGTCCTCTTCCAGGGCGTAGAGGACGGGGAGGGTAAACACGCCCTCTCGCAGGTCGGTGCCCGGGGTCTTTCCGGAGTCTTTCGGATCGGAGAAGATATCGATGACATCGTCCACGATCTGGAAGATCATGCCGATGGCACCGCCAATGCGGTACAGCGCCGCAGCGTGGTCGGCCGAGGCGCCGGAGTGGTACGCGCCGAGGTAACCGGCAGAGGCGATAAGCACCGCGGTCTTTTCCTGAATAACGGCCATGTAGTGGTCCACGGGGTTGGCTTCACCGGCACCGATGGTCTCGCGCATCTGGCCGGTCACCAGCTCTTCAAAGGTATCCGCGAAGTGGCCCACGGTATGGGTATCTAGTTGGCTCATCAGGCGGGAGGCGTGCGCGAGGAGGGCATCACCGGCAAGGATGGCCACGGAGTTATTCCACCGGGAGTTGGCGGATTCCACGCCGCGGCGGCGGTCCGCCTCATCCATCACATCATCGTGGTACAGGGTGGCAACGTGCACCATCTCCACAACGGTGGCGGATTTAATAACCTCTTCACAGCCCGGTTTGGCGCCGTACTCAGAGGCAAGCAGGGCCATCATCGGGCGAAAGCGCTTGCCGCCCGCCTTGGACAGATGGCTTACCTTGTCCTTCAAGAAGTCCTGGCCGCGGTCAGTTTCACTGCGCAGCTTTTCTTCTACTGCTTCCATGCCCGCGCCAATGCGTTCATTAAGCTGTGGATCACCAAGATCCACGTGAGTGGCATGCGAGTGGCCGTGAGTCATTAAATAGCGTTCCTTGCAATTAAAAGCCAGAGATAATCGTTTATCTACCGTAGTCCAAACCAGCCCCCTTAACACACTTGAGGGGTTGAACTAGTGCAATGATAGTCCCTATGTCGGAACAGATCGATTCCCCCCGCCCTGTCGAAGTCGCCATCATCGGCGCAGGACCCGCCGGAGCCGCTGCGGCCATCCACGCCGCCCGCGCTGGCTATGAGACTATCCTCATTGATTCAGCCACATTCCCCCGCGATAAAACCTGCGGCGATGGCCTCACCCCACGGGCAATGCACCAGCTAGACAAGCTTGGCATCACCATTAACGCCGTCTACCGCAACCGCGGGCTTAAGCTGCACGGCTACGGCGGGGACGTCACCGCCCCGTGGCCGCAGACCTATCCTTCCCAGGTGGGCACTGCCCTGCCGCGCTTTAGGCTCGATGCGCAGCTGGTAGAGGCTGCCACCGCCGCAGGTGCCACGCTTATATCCGGTACCCCCGCGAGCGCCCCGGTCATGGAGGGCAACCGGGTGACCTCGTTTCGCATCGGCGAGCAGATTATTCGGCCGAAATGGCTCATCGTGGCCGATGGCGTGCGTTCTACCTTTGGCAAGCAATTGGGCCGCACCTGGCACCGCGATGAGGTCTATGGCATCGCCGCGCGCTCCTATGCCGCCTCCCCTCAGGCAACCGAGCCGTGGATGCACTCGCACGTGGAATTAAAAGACGAAGACGATTCCGTCCAGCCCGGCTACGGCTGGATTTTCCCGTTGGGCGCAGAGCTTGGGCAGGTCAATATCGGCGTCGGTGCGCTATCGACCGCACAGCGGCCGGCCAAGATTAATACCAAAAAGTTGCTGGAGTTCTACGCCGCCCAGCAGCGCGCGGAGTGGGGCCTTGGGGACATCGAGCATGTCACCTCTGCCCTGCTGCCCATAGGCGGGGCGGTCTCTAATGTGGCGGGGGCCAATTGGATGCTCATTGGTGATGCCGCCGCGTGCGTCAACCCCTTAAACGGCGAGGGCATCGACTACGGCCTCGAGACCGCAGCGCTCGCGATGGGCATGCTCGGGCCGAAGGATTTCACCCTCGCGTGGCCGGCCACCCTGCGCGAGCACTATGGCGAATCCTTCCTGCTTGCGCGCACGGCCGCCCGCCTGTTGACCTACCCGCAATTCCTGCCCGTGGCGGGCCCATTAGCACTGCGCGGTCCGGTGGGCCGCTTGCTGATGCCCGCTGCCGCACGCCTCATGGGCAACCTCATCACGGAGGAAGACCGCGACCTTATCGCCCGCCTGTGGCGCACGGCGGGCCGCAGCATAGGGGCCGTCCGGCGCGATACGCCCCTGTGGGCCTCCACCGCGGCGGTCTAGGAGGGCTGTAAGGGGTTTACTTCAGGGCATCGGCAAGCGGCTTCGTTGCCGAGTGCAAGGCGACGATGCCCAGGGTGAGGTTTTGCCAGCCCGCGTCGGCCCAGCCATTGCGGTTGATGGCCGCCGCCAACTCCTCTTGTCCAGGCCAAGCGCGGATGGATTCCGCGAGGTAAATATAGGCATCCGGGTTGGAGGAGACCACGCGCGCAACCGGGGGCAGCAGGCGCATGAGGTATTCCTTGTACACGGTGCCGAATACCGGGACGATGGGGGTGGAAAATTCCGCCACCGCCAGGCGCCCGCCCGGCTTGGTCACGCGCGCCATTTCCCGCAGCCCCAGCTCGTAATCGTGGATATTGCGCAGGCCATAGGAGATGGTGACGGCGTCAAACGTATTATCCGCAAAGGGCAATTTCATGCCATCGCCGGCCACCTTGGGTACGTCGCGCTCGCGTCCGGCGGCGAGCATGCCGCGCGAAAAATCGCAGGCTACGCACCACGCGCCGGATTTGGACAGCTCTTCTGTGGATACCGCGGTTCCGGCCGCGAGGTCGAGGACCTTCTCCCCCGGCTGCAGGTTAAGGCGCTCGCGGGTGCGCTTGCGCCAGCGCTTGTCCTGTCCAAAGGACAAGACGGTATTGGTGAGGTCGTATTTTTCGCCGACGGCGTCAAACATGCGCGCGACGTCGAAGGGCTTTTTATCCAGATCTGCCTTAGACACAAATGCCTAGTCTAGGCTACGCGCGCCCCAAGGGCACGAGCCGCCCACCGCGGCAGCTCTGGGCGCTGCCCCAAAATGGTCAGCGGCACCCGGCGGGTATCTTCCAGCACCTCTTCGTAATAGCCCACCAGCTGCTCGCACAGCGCGGTCCACGTCTTCGAAGAAATGGAGGCGCGGGCATTATCCCGCAACTCCGCATGGATCTCTGGGTTTAAGAGCGCATCGACGGCATTGGGCAGGTCATCGACAAAGCTATCCACGTCTAAGAGCAGGCCGTTATAGCCTTCTTGGATAAGGTCCACGGGCCCGCCTGCCCGCGGGCCGATGGTGGGCACGCCAGAGGCTTGGGCCTCCTGGATGGACTGGCAGAAGGTTTCAAATTCGCCGGCGTGCACAAAGACATCGAGCGAGGCATAGGCCTGAGCCAGCTCCTCACCGCTGAGCGCGCCGGTGAACACGGCGTTGGGAAGCTGTGCCTCCAATAGCGGGCGCTCGGGGCCGTCACCGACGATGACCAGCTGAATATCCTCGCGGCCATTAAGCGCGGACAACCGGTGCACGCCCTTTTCCGCGGCCAAGCGGCCGACGAAGCCGACGATGTTTTTCTTTCCACTGCGGTCCCAGCTGCGGCGCAGGCTAGCCGAGCGCTTTTGGGGATGGAAAAGCTCGGTATTGACGCCGCGGCCCCAATGGCGCACGTGCTTGATGTGGTGTTTTTCCAAATCCCGGATGGTCAGCGAGGACGGCGCCAAGGTCATCTGGCAGGAGTTGTGGATCGTGCGCAGCCACTCCCACACAGCGTAAGCCAAGGCGGAGGCGTGGTACTTGGTGGCGAATCCTGCGACATCGGTTTGGTAGAGCGCCACTGCCGGAATGCGCTGTTGGCGGGCCGAAAATGCGCCCGCCGCACCCAGCACAAACGGGCTAGCTAGGTGGATGATATCGGGCTTGAACTTCCGCAGCGCATCATCCACGGCCGTGGTCGGCACGCCCACCGGCAACGAATCCACCAGCGGCACGCGCACGGTGGGCACGCGGTAAATGGGAAAGCCCAAGTAATCAGGGATTTCTTCTTGGCCCTCGCGGGCACCGGGGGCGATGACAATCGCATCGTGTCCGGTTTCTTGCAGGTGCTCCAAAACGCGCAGCACCGAGTTTGTCACGCCATTGACATTGGGGAGGAACGATTCAGCCACGATTGCAACTCGCATGCCACCATAATGACCTATTTTTCTTGGCCTTTGGTGAATCCAATGAAAAATCTGGGTAAATTATTTTTCAGCCCGATTTTCAGCGCGGCGGGTGGTCACGGTAATAAGCCGCCACAGCCCCACGGCGGCAAGCGTAGACACAACCGCCACGGATAGCGCCGGTATGACCGCCAAGGTCCACTCGCGGCCTTCTACCTTCACCAAATCCGGATTATCCTCGGCATACTGCACCCATACCTGCTGGCCCTCGCCCAAGTCCGTGGGATAGAGCAAGCCTTGCCGCGGGGAATGATAGATCCCGTCGCTATCTTGAAAATCCACGGTGGTGCGCAGCGCGCCGACGTCCTTGACCGTTGCCAAAGCCCGGCTAGGCTGCGCGGAAATGGCGCGGTCATTGAGGAGGGGGCCTACCACCAGGCCCACCGAGCCCACGATCAGCGCCACGTAGATGGCCAGCACGAGCTGGTGCAGCCGACGCCGAACAACCGCGGGCCTATAGCGCGGGGCCACTTACTGGCCCACCTTCTGCGTGAGCTTATCCTGCAGCGCCCGGCGCGTGGCACGGGTGGTCTGCGCCTCCACGATGGTGATGCCCGTGGAGTATTCCTTAAGCTCTGCCAGGGTATCCAGCAGCTCCTGCGGGGTGGTCACCAGACGGTAGTCTGCGTCATAAGCCTCTGCCAGCTTGTCGATGCCCACCCCATGCGGCGTTCCAAAGGCCGGCTCGAAGGCATCGCGAAGCGCGGGCGCGCCTTGTTCCAGGGTTTCAAAGATGCCGCCGCCATTGTCATTGGCCACCACGATGGTGAGGTTCTCTGGCCGCGGCTGGTCCTCCGGGATCAGCAGCCCGTTGGCATCGTGCAAAAAGGTCACATCCCCTACCAGGGCCATCACGCGTGGGGCGCGCCAATTAGTGGGATCCAGCGATTGCGTGGCCAGGGCCACGCCGATGGCTTGGGAGACGGTGCCATCGATGCCCGCCACCCCGCGCGGGGCGTAGGTATCCACGCCGTCAAAGGGCAGCCCGATGAGGGAGGCATCGCGCACCGGATTCGAGGCGCCGAGCACCACCGTGTCATTGACCGCGAGCGTATCGCCTACCGCCGCCGCTACGTGCAGGCCGGTGAACCCGAGTTCTTCATCCTCCAGGGTTGTGCGCACGGCCTCGCCGACCATGTCGGTCGCGCCTTGGCAGATCTTGAGCCACTCGCGGCTTGGCTCCCCGGTGGTCTTGACGGTGGTGCCAAGGCGCGCGTTATCCCCGCGCTGGTTGGTAAAGTCCGCCGTGCGCGAGAGCACCACCAGCTCGATATCCGGGTCATTCATCAGCGCGAGCACGCCGCGATGCAGCGTGGGATGGCCCACCACGATGACCTGCTCGACCTTGGTATTGACCACGTAGTCATTGGCGGAGACCTGCGCCTTGCGGAAAATATGCGCCGCGGCCGGGTGCACGGGGTGGAAGGGCCCCGGCGCGGAGGGCTCCGCGATGGTCGGCACGTCTTCTAGGCCCTCGACCTCCCAGGCCTCATCGCCGGCGATAACAAGGGTATTTTTGCTCAAGTCCACCGCGACCTCGCCGTGGTCATAAAACCGCGGGGTGGCCGCGCGGGTGCCATCGCCACCTACTCGCTCCGGCAGGCTATCTCCTACCAGGGGTGCGTCAAAGGCGATATTGATGTGTACCTGGAGGTCGCGCTCAAACCGCTCTGCAATGGCGGCGATATCCTCTTCCGCATTGACCTGGGTGGTATCCGCATAGACGCCGAAGATGCCATCTTGCACGATGGTTTGGGAGGCGCCGGTGCCGATCAACCGCTCCGGGCGGTCCGCGCTGATAATGGCCAGCGGGGTATGGGAATAGTGCGCCTCAACCACCGCGGGCAGCGTATTGGCCACGGCCGTGCCGGAGGTCATCACCACCCCGACGTGGCGGTGCTGCACGCGCGCCATTCCTAAGGCGGTAAACGCAGCGCCGCGCTCATCAATGCGCGTATGCACCCGGATATCCTCGCGCGCGAGGAGGGCGAGCGACAGCGGTGCGTTGCGGGATCCCGGGCACAGCACCACATCGGTAAGGTGGCGCGCCAATTGGGCGGCCACCTGTTCAGCCAGCTGCATCGATTCATTCATGCTGCCAGATTTTACCTACTGCGGCGCAGCGGCCGGCAATCGCGCCGCGCCGCCGCCTTGCCTATAGCCGGTACCGCTGGTTAGCCCTGCTGCTGGTTGCCGCCATTGCCAAAGAGATCCCGCAAAAGGCGTTCCACGTCGAGGTCATCGCCTTCTTCCAGGCGGTCCTGAATTTCCGGTGGCAGCTCGGTAGGAATATCTTCGGGGAGATCGTCTTGCAGATTCGGCAGATTGCGCAGGCGCTCAGAAATACCAGGGCCCGCATCCTCGGTCTCGGTCACTGTGGTGGGCACCTGCGTGGTGGTGGTTTCCGTCACCGGTTCTGGCGCGGGCTTATCGGCATCGCTCGCGGCATTGCGCCACAAGAAGAACAGGGCGCCCGCCGCCAGGATGGCAACGACGGCGATGGCGGCAAAGACCCCGGCCATCCCGCCGTTTTTCTTCTTTCCCCTGCCGCGCTGGTCCGGGTCATAGTCCGACGGCACCGGCTCATACTGCTGCTGGGCGTATTGTTGCTGGCCATACTGCCCACCGGGCTGCTGATAGTTTTGTTGGTAATTCTGCTGGTAATCGGCGTTCGCGTCGAATTGCCGCGTCTCATTCTGCGGCTGCTGCGCGCCCGGGAAATACTGCTGTGGGCGCTGGCTGCGGGCATTACCGCCCGCATTATCTGGGACGCGGCCTATCTGGCGCGTGGCATCCTCGGCCGGGCCAGACCACTGGCGGGTCTCGTCAGTGCCGCGCCCATCATCATGAGAGCCTTTTCGGCCATTGGAACCGTTTTCACCAAAGCCATTATTTGTCATGCCTACCAGATGTACATCATTTTCCTGTGAGATCCCAGGGAATCTCCCAGATGCCAGCGTTGGACCGAGGGGAGATGCTAGCTCTGCAGCTGGCGCGCCCGCAGCGCCCGTCCGGTCGCGGTATCTTCCGCGGCCAGCTGGCTTGGGGTGGCATCCGCGATGATCTGCCCGCCGTCCGCACCGGCGCCGGGGCCCATTTCAATGATGCGGTCCGCGCTCGCTAGAACGTTGAGATCGTGCTCGATGACGATCACGGTATGCCCGGCATCGACAAGCTTGTGCAGCTCCGCATTGAGCAGGGCAATATCGGCTGGGTGCAGGCCGGTGGTGGGCTCATCCAGCATGTAGACCGTGTGCCCGCGCCGCGAATTGCGGGAGCGCTGCAGTTCCGTGGCGAGCTTGATGCGCTGCGCCTCGCCGCCGGAAAGCTCCGGCGCACCCTGTCCCAAGCGGAGGTAGCCCAGGCCCACGGCCTGCAGCGTGGCGATGGCGCGGTGGATCTTTGGTTCCTCGGCAAAGAATTCGGCGGCCTCATCCACGGTGAGCTCCAGCACCTCTGCGATGCTGCGCCCATGCCAGGTCACCTCGAGGGTTTCATCGTTGAAGCGGGCACCGCCGCATTGTGGGCAGGTGGTATAGGAACCCGGCAAAAAGACCAGCTCTACCTCGATTTTTCCGGCGCCACCACAGGTGGGGCACTGGCCCTGCTTCACGTTGTAGGAAAAGCGCGAGACCGTCCACTTGCGCTCCTTGGCCTCCGGGGTGGAGGCAAAGAGCTTGCGCACGTTATCGAAAAGGCCGGTATAGGTGGCCAACGTGGAACGCGGGGTGCGGCCAATGGGCTTTTGGGAAATCTGCACCAGACGGGAGACCTTATCCAGGCCCTCTACCCCGGCAAGCGAGAACTCGTGGCCGCCCTCGTCCGCGTCGTCTTTATCCTCATCGGCCACGGCGGTGGCGGATTCCTTGAGGGTTTCTGCCAGCACGGTGCTCACCAGCGTCGACTTGCCCGAGCCCGAAACCCCGGCCACTGCGGTAAATTGCCCCAGGCCAAAGTCCACATCGAGCCCGTCGATACTGCGCGCCGAAATGCCACGGAGGCGGAGGTGGTTGGAGGGGGTGCGTGGGGCATCGGCAAGCGCGAGCTCACGCTGCGCCAACGCGCGGGCGGTAGGGGTATCGGCGTCGTAGTCCTCGACCGGACCGGAATAAACCACCTTGCCGCCGCCCTCGCCGGCGTAGGGGCCAACGTCCACGAGCCAATCCGCCTGGGCCACCAAATCCATATCGTGTTCAACCAGCAACACCGAATTGCCGGCGTCAATAAACCGGCGGCACATATCCAGCACCGCCCCGCGCTCATCGGGATGCAGGCCGGCAGACGGCTCATCGAGCACATACGCCACGCCAAAGAGCCCGGAACGCAGCTGGGCGGCGAGCCGAATGCGCTGCAATTCACCCGCCGAAAGGCTCTGGGTGGGCCGGTCCAGGCTCAGGTGCGCCAACCCCAGCTCCAGGGCGGAGGTCAGCGCCGGCAACACCTGCTTGAGCAGCAGATCCTCCGCGGAATTCTCCTCCGGTTCCTGCGCGCTGAGTACCTCATAGACCTGGTCCAGCGGCAGGGCGCCCAGCTTGTCGATGCTCATTCCCGCATACATCACCTTGAGCGCCCGCGGGTTCAACCGCCGGCCGTGGCAGGTATCGCACTCGCGGGATTCCATGAAGGACAACGTGCGCTTGCGCAGCGATTCCGATTGGGTCTCCTGCAGCGTCTTGGTGAGGTAACTGGCCACCGAGCGCCACGTGCCCTCATAATTGCGCTGGATCTGGTCCGCGCCGCGCAGGGGTTTTACGGTGACCACGGGGCGTTCTTCGGTAAATAGGATCCAGTCGCGGTCTTCCTGCGGCAAGTCTTGCCAGGGGGAATCCAGGTCATAGCCCAAGTTCATGAGGATATCGTGGAAATTTTTGCCCGCCCACGCACCGGGCCAGGCCTTAATGGCGCCTTCCTCAATGGACAAGGTGGGATCGGGCACCATCGATTGCTCGGTGGGCTCGTGCACCACGCCCGCGCCCTGGCACTGCGGACACATGCCCTCTGGGGTATTTGGTGAAAAGGCATCCGAGTAGAGGCCCTCAGGGTTATCCCCGGCGCGCGAGTACAACAGGCGCACGCTATTAGATAGCGCGGAAACCGTGCCCACCGTGGAGCGCGCCCCGCCGCCGGAGGTGGATTGCTGCAGCGCCACCGTGGGCGGCAAGCCCTCCACCTGGCTTACCTGTGGGTCCACCGCGGAGCTAATGAGCCGGCGCGCAAACGGCGCCACCGATTCCAGGTAGCGGCGCTGCCCTTCCCCGTGGATGGTGCCAAAGGCCAGAGAGGATTTTCCGGAACCGGAGACTCCCGTCACCGCCACGAGTTGGCCGCGCGGCATATCCACATCGACGTTGCGCAGGTTGTGTAAGTGGGCATCGCGAACCTTGATTGTCATGACCACAATCCTACCCGCGCACCAGCTCCCTAAGGCAACGCTTCGGCCCGCCACCCCCGCCGCGCATTGCCTACCGATCTGTCTACCACTCCGCCTGCCCAAGAATTAATTTCACGCCCGCTCAGGGTGTTCCGGCTGGCGAGCGCGCCCTGCAACCACCAAGCTGCCGCCGGTGCATATTTCGCCGCCTCTCTTGCTGATAGACTTCATTGTCTATTATGACGATTCCGCTTGGTCTATAAGCTAGAAGGTAGGGCTCCGCGTTGACCGATAACACTTCATCCATCGCGCTGATTGGACTTGGCCCCCGCGGCATTTCCGTCCTCGAGCGCCTCGTGGCACAACTCAATACCGTCTCCCACCCGCCAGAGAAACTAACGCTGCACCTTATCGATGATGCCCAGCACGGCGGCGGCAAGATTTGGGATATCAACCAGCCCAAATACCTGTGCATGAATACCTTCGCCCACGGTATGACGCTGTTTTCTGAGACCAACTCCACGGTGGAGGCCCCAGTGGTGGAAGGCCCCACCATCTACGAGTGGATCCGCCTGACGCTTGGCGATGCCCACGTGTCCCCCGGCGCCCGCGATTACGTCGCCGCCCACCCACTCGATCCGCAGGTGCTTGGGGAATTCGGCCGCACAGAGCTAGAGAAGCTGCGCCCCGAATCCTATTTGCCGCGCGCGCTGTACGGCCACTACATCCTGTGGGTCTTCCGCTCCGTCTTGCAGGATGTGCCGGAGTGGGTTGAGGTCAAGCAACACCACGCCCGCGTGGTGGATATTGAATCCCGCGAGGGTGCAGATATTTTGCACCTTAATAACGACACCACCGTTGCGGCCGGCTCCACCTTGGCGGTCACCGGCTGGCAAAACCAGGGCTATACCGAAAACGAGCGGTGGATCTTAAAGACCTTGGAAGATAACCCCAGCCTGCGCTGGATCCGCGCTGATAACCCAATCGACCAGGGTGTTGACTCCATCAAGGACAACGAGAAGGTCCTCGTGCGCGGGCTTGGTATGGGCTTTTTCGATATCCTCATCCTCTCCACTGTGGGCCGCGGTGGTAAGTTCGTCGAGGATTCCTCCAAGCCTTGGGGCATGCGCTATGAGGCCACCGGCACCGAGCCCACCTTTGCAGCCGCATCCCGGCGCGGCTATCCCTTCCTGCCGCAATCCAATGAAGGCGCCCTCCCACCGGCCGCGGAGATCCCGCGGTTAAAGAAGGTCGTCGCCGAGCTATCCCACCGCACGGGCGCGCGCTCCATCAACTATGACACCGAGGTATGGCCTGCGGTCGCCCGCGATGCCTACCAGGCCTATATCGATACCCTCGCCCGCGTCGAGCCGGAAAGCCTGCGCGCCTCCCGCGAGGAGATCATCGCCGCCCTCGATGCCACCCCGGTAGATGCAGGCGTGGCCTATAACGGCCTGGCCCAGCTCGATGAGGTCATTGCGCGCCATACCACCAAGGATTTCAGCCTACTGCGCTGGATGCACCTGCTCACGGAGGATTTTTCCAACCAGCAGGAGCTCACCGAGCACATCGCGCAGAGCCTGTGCGAGGACCTGGCAGAATCCCAGAAGGGCCCGGATAGCCCGGTGCGCGCCGCTTTGTGGTCGGTCGGTTTCTCCCGCAAACCCACCCAGGTTCTGGGCGCTGAGGGCCGCTATACCCTGGAGTCGCGCCACCACATGTTCGATAAGGCCATCTCCTTGGGCCAGACCACGTGCTCCGGCCCGCCGCCCTTCCGCACGCAGCAATTGCTGGCGCTTGTCGATGCCGGCATTGTCAGCTTCGTCGGCGGCAACCCCGTCTTGGGAACGAATGCCGATGCCGGGGAATGGACCATCAGCTCCAGCGCGTCTGGTGGCAAGCGCATCCCGGGCACGACGCTTCTCGATGCCTGGGTGCACAAGCCCGATATCCGCCGCACCCCGCACGATTCCTTCATGCACTCCCTCGTGGAATCCGGGCGCGTGCGCGCCTTTACAGAAACCGCCAGCGATGGCATCGAGGTACCTACCGGCTCGCCCGCCGAAGACCCCGATACCCGCCAGGTCCACAACGCCGATGGCACCGTGGATGAGCGCCTGCACCTCGTAGGAATCCCCGCCCACGCCGAGTACCCGGATACTACCTTGGCCCCGCCGATTCCCGGCACCGATTCGTGGTTCATCCAGGAAGCCGATAAGGCCGCCGTGCACGCGGCCCAGGTAGCACTCGCGGGGCAAGCGTAGCTAGCAGCGAGGGGGCAGGCAACCGCCTGCCCATTACGCTGTTAGCAGTTCCGTTCGGAGGAGCCCAGGATTCATACTCCTAGCCCCATGCTGGGGCAGGTTATGTTTATCTGCGTTCGGACCTGACCCCCATTTGGTGGACACCTGATATCCAGCCCAGTCGGGCTGGGAAGAAAGGTAATCTACCATCATGTCCAGGTATTCCGAACAGTTCAAACGCGATGCCGTGGCCCTCTATAAGGAACAATGAGGGCCTCTCGCTGAACTCAGCATTAGCCGAACTCGGCATCAACCGAGCTTCGCTGCATTCTTGGGTCAAAAAGTACGGCACCGGAAAACGTGCCCGCATTAAAGCTGTGCATGATAAAGCCCAAGCGGCGAATGATTCTGCGCGAATCCGCCAGCTGGAAAAGGAAGTCTCTAAGCTGCGCGAAGAACGCGATATCCTGCGTAAGGCCGCGAAATATTTTGCTTAAAGCAGACTCACTGGTGATCCGCTTCCAGTTTGTCTATGACCACCGAACCGAATACTCGGTTAAGCGGATGTGCCACGTGTTAAAGCTCAATCGTTCCTCGTTCTATAAATGGGTCCACACCCGTAAAAAGCGCAGTTTAAAGATGCATTCCGACGGTCTTATTGGTGCAAGAATAAAGACCATCTTCGACGATGAGCACGGGCTTTACGGAGCTCAACGCATCGCCGCAAGCCTTAAAGCCGATGAGAGCTGTGGTCCGACGAATCACAAGAAAGTTGCACGAATCATGAAAACCATGGGACTTCAAGGCTTTACTAAACGGCGTCGATGCACCACCACTAGGCGCAAGCCTGGTCACCGCGTCATGCCAGATCTAGTAGGCCGCAAGTGCACGGACCTGACCCCCTGGTGGTGGACACGCTGAAACCAGCATGTCGCTGGGGAAGTGAGGTACCTTTCCACCATGCCACGCAAGACCTACACCGAGCGGTTCAAGCGTGACGTAGTCTCGTTGTACGAGTCGACTCCCGGAGCAACGATCAACGCGATCGCCTCCGATCTCGGGGTCAACCGCAACTCGCTGCGCAGCTGGCTCGATGCCTTCGGCACACGCACCAAAACCAATGCCAACGGTGAGAAAGTCGCCAGCCTCATCGCCGCGTCGGACTCCGCCACCGCTGCCTCAGGACTGTCGGACGCCGAGCGCATCCGCGTACTGGAACGCGAAAACGCCAAACTCCGCGAGGAACGAGAAATCCTTCGTAAGGCGGCCAAGTATTTCGCGGAAGAGACGAACTGGTGAACCGCTTCCGGTTCGTTGACGACCATCGAGACCTCTACGAGGTCAAGCGGTTATGCCAGGTCCTGGAAATCAGCTGCCCCTGCCCGCCGGCAACACCTCGTCGATGACGCGGTGCTGGGAGCGCAGATCAAGACCACCTTCAACGCCGAGAACGGCTGCTACGGCGCGAAACGAGTGACTGCGGCGATCAACTCCGATCCCGTCAACGACCGGGGCAAGGGCGGCCGTCTCAATCACAAGCGCACCGCCCGGCTGATGCGGCAGATGGGCCTTTTTGGTTTCACCAGGAAACGCCGGGTGAAAACGACGACGTCGAGTAAACGGGCCCCGAGGTTTCCGGATCTGCTGCAACGCCGGTTCACTGCGGACAGGCCGAACGCGGTCTACGTCGGCGACATCACGTACCTGCCGATCGCGGACGGGTCGAATATGTACCTGGCCACGGTTATCGACTGCTATTCGCGGCAGTTGACGGGGTTTGCGATCGCTGATCACATGCGCACCGAGTTGGTTGAAGAAGCCCTGACGATGGCCCGGAAGGTTCGCGGGAGCCTAGACGGGGCGATCTTCCACTCGGATCACGGCAGTGTTTATGCCTCTGATCAGTACCGGAGACTATGCGTGCGCTTCGGTGTCACCCAGTCGATGGGCGCGATCGGGACGAGTGCGGACAACTCGTTGGCGGAGTCGTTCAACGCCTCGTTGAAGCGGGAAGTCCTGTAGGATGAGTCTGTTTTCACTAGTCAGTTGGCCTGCCGCCAGGATGTGTTTCGGTGGTGCACGCGGTACAACACCAAACGATTGCATTCATGGTGCGGTTACCGCTCACCGAACGCCTTCGAAGACGCCGGGTTAGCTACACTTACTATCGCATCGTGATTAAATCCCCGTGTCCACTTTCCGGGGTTCGGGCCCCCGTCGTGCGACCGCTGCAGCAGCGACCCCTGCGCCGATAACAGCAATTCGGGTCGTCATCACGCATCCTTTCCGG
>NZ_JASPIY010000021.1:0-27981 GCF_030232085.1 Corynebacterium sp. MSK073
AACCAGAAACGAAGAAAAAATCGCTGCCTAACCACTAGGTAGCTCCACTACGTGTCCACGATTTGCGGGCAACCCCACCAAGTTGGTTGAGGTTATCGGACCTAAAGACCCAAGTGAAGCAAGGCGTTAACTAGCTTCACCGTTACGGTCACAAGTGCTATGACCTTGATTGCCACATCGAGCCGCTTAAGCTTCGTGACGTCAAGGTCTTTTCTTTTGCGACCGGACGTATCCAATGAGTGTCTACCCATCGGTCACCTCCCTGACGTCGTAGGCCGTTCCCTACAAATAGCAACCGGCATAGCAATACCTATAGCAACCGGTATTGCGGGGTGCGTCAGGCCTTACTGGTTGAGGTACTTATACAGTGTGGTGCGCCCAATGTCGAGGCGGCGGGCAACCTCTGCTTTCGGAATCCCCTCCCTCACCCACGTGCGCGCCAGCGCTACTTGTTCCTCGTCGAGGACTTTCGCACACCCCTTATAGACACCGCGGGCTTTCGCCTTGGCAATACCTTCGGCCTGACGCTCACGAATAATCGAACGCTCAAACTCCGCCACACTGCCGGATATGCACCCGGCTTCTATAGCAACAGCATACGCAGCGGTGGGATGCATTCCACACGTTTTGGCGGCTTGGTGTACCGAAAGTCCGCCTTGAACTAGTTCTACAAGCTGTAAAGCCTGGCTACCGCGGCGATCAACTCGTTTGGCTTTATATATGACTGGCACTCCGTGAGCATGGCAAAAATTCAAAGCATGCACGTAATGACAGCCAAGTGTTGGCGGACATGAAAAGTTGACCAGTGGCGGACACGGGATTTAGGGGTTTGGGGAGTTTTTATCCGGGGGTAGAAAACAAAGGGGGTCTTCATCCAGTGTTCGATAGAAGTGTCTAGCCGGACATATCTATCGAAAGGATGAAGACCCTTTATGCAGTCTTCCAGAAGAAGCCAGAAAATTCTGGCTCGCTACGCCATTTTAAAAAATGCGCGTGCTGTCGCCGACGAGCTCAACGTCTCGCACAACACGGTTCTACGCGTGGTGCGCGCTCACGCTGACGCACCGCCAGCGCGTGGGCCACGTCCGTCGATTACGGATGCGCACCGTGGATTCATCAAGGAACTGATCACCAACTCGGGCGGAAAGATCCGCGCCGACGTGGTCCACGAGGCTTTGCTGGACCGTGGTTTTGAAGGAAGCCAGCGCACCACGCGTCGCATCGTCGCGACACTCAAACAGGAATACCGCCTCTCGTCATCGCGGCGCGCACACCAGCCTTGGGTAACCGCACCAGGCAAATGGCTCCAGTACGACTTCGGCGACGGCCCAGTAGTCGATGGCAAGAAGACCGTGCTGTTTGTTGCCTGGGTTGCCTACTCGCGATTCCGCGTCGTCTTTGCCCTGCGTAACCGAAAGATGACTACCGTACTCGCTGCCTTAGACCGGTGCTTTCGGGCTATCGGCGGAGTACCCGACTTTGTGCTCACGGATAATGAGAAAACCGTAGTTGTAGGCCGTCACGCAAGCCTGCCGGAGTTCAATCCGACAATGGAATCGTTCATGTCGCACTACCGCGTTAGTATCCAATTCTGTGCACCGGCAGACCCTGCCACGAAAGGCGGAGTCGAATACGCCGTACGCCTAGCCAAAGACGACATCCTTCCCCGCGATACGAATCTCGTGGACGCCTACGAGACCTTCGGCCAGCTCGAAGCAGCATGCCAGGCATTTATGGACAAGATCAACGCCCGACCACACCGTACAACCGGGCTTGTTCCTGCAGAAGTACTGCGTGAAGTCGAAGCTAAACACCTCGGCCCACTGCCTGTGGACACGCATCCTAGTGTCTTCGGTGAACTGCGGAAAGTGCCGGCGAATACGCCCATGATCACCTACCAGCACGCGGTGTACTCAGTGCCTGAAGAACTCATGGGCCGGCAAGTCTACATCACAGAACAATCCAGCCCAGACGTCAATGAGGTCGTAATCTACTTCCACGACATCGACGGGGTGGAAGAAGTCGCACGCCATGTCAAAGGAGTCCGCGGCGACAGCCGGATTGACCCGAACCATTTCTCCTTCCAGCGGCCTGAGCCTGGCCACTACAAGGTCAATCCTCGCTCGAAACTAGAAAAAGACTTCCTTGCCATCGGACCCGGTGCCGAAGCGTGGCTGCGCTTCGGGGTTGCCCACCACGCACCGCAAATCAAACACACCATGAGTTTGTTCGTCACGCTGGCCGCTACGCGCGGGAAGTGGTTCGCTGATGACATCGCTCGCGCCGCGATCGACGCGGGCCTTATCACCAGCACCGATATCGAAGCCATGGCAGATAACTACCCAGTCAACGCCCTAGCTGCCAAAATCGGCACGGCCTTTAATATCGAGGGCCCAGAACCTGAAACCATCGAACATGCCTCGAACTCCTGGGACGGGTTCTACACACCCACACCACCTGAGACCTCACACCACGAGGCCGACGAGCACGAGGAGGCATGGTTCTAAATGAGCGCACCCAACTACCAGCTTCCCGCAGGGCTTGCCGCACAACTAACCAGGCTTCGAGTACCCGGGCTTAAAAGTGCCGCCATTGACTACCTTCAATCATGTGACAATGACGCTCACCGCCGGCGCCTGGAAGAATTTCTAGGCACCATTGTCGAAGCAGAAGCACTCAGCAGGGCCAAGTCAGCGCTAGTCACCAGGCGTAAAAATGCTGGACTTCCTACCGGGGTAAGTTTCGCCGCGTGGGACCCAGCCAGGTCTACCATCCCAGTAGAACGCCAAGAACACCTCAAAGCCCTAGACTGGGTGGACCGCCACGACAACCTCGTTTTGTGCGGGCCACAAGGCACTGGCAAATCCATGCTCACCGAAGCACTTGCAGTCGAGCTGATTAAACGCGGCAAGAAGGTCAAGTGGCTCACAATGAAGAACCTCGGCCAGCTCATTAACCGGCACGCTGCGGACTTGGACCCGCATAAAGGCTTTTCGAAACTCGCCAAACTGGACTTAGTCATCCTTGACGACGTGGGATACTTCGACGTTACCGTCGCTGAAGCCAACGGATTCCTCGCGCTTATTGAAGCGACCTACCAGCACACCTCGCTGGCGATTACCTCGAACTCGCATCCGTCACGGTTCGCCGACCTCATGCCGCAGGTACGCCCCACACAGATCAACGCCGCCATCGACCGGCTAATGCACCACGCCATCGTCATCCAAACCGAAGGAGAATCCCAGCGCTACATCGACGCCACAACAAAGCGCTAACCCATAGGGCATAGTTCGCATACACACCCCGTCCGGCTAAGACAACCCTTCGAACACGCCCCACCCCCGTCGTGTCCGCCACTGGTCAGTTTCTCATGGCCATAGGCGGACTTTTTCATGTCCGCCTCCGGTCAGTTTTTCATGTCCGCTAACACCAAGCTCACCAGCAGCCGAGCGAACGCTACGTCCACTGCCAACCATGGCCACCAAGCTACGACGATCCGACTCAGACAACGAATGAAACGGGCCAACAACTCCAGGCACAACAACACCCTCCTAAGGGAAAGTGTTGCAACGACCCTCTGAACTCAAGAGGCGGGTTAAACGGCAAAAGGCCCGAGTCTCGCAGTGTCCATCATCTGGGGTCGGGCCCGAACTGCTAACACCAGTAATGGGTGCCAGGATCGGGATGATGACAATCGTTACCAAGAGTGTCAATTTATGTTACTTTAAGTAAGTCGTCGCGTACGGAAAGGAAAGTTATAAACAAAACATTAAAAACTGCCGCTTCTCTTTTGTCTTCTCGGCTGCTACTTCCTGCCTCGTCCGGAATGGCTCAAGCGGAAACAGTATAGGGGGACAAGAAGGGCTCAAAACCGTCTTTGGTGGAAACTGCCAAAACAGGGACGAAAACGGGATCCATGTGACGCGCAAAGGTAAAACTCACAACGATTGCTCCTTCGGTCATGCGCACGATGGAGGATTTCAAATTTTGAAGTTAAGGGCAATGCCGAATGTGCACGTCTATTTGTAATGGGAGAATATAAAGGAGAACAGTGTCACGCAATTCATCCTTAGGGGTTCTGTTAAAGATTGCGATTTGTGTATCACTGTTGCTCTGTCTCGGTTATGTTATCGGCGGGTTGAATGCGATATATGTTGCTAAGACCTTGGCCGAGACGGATTCTACCTCATCGTCAGACATCTTCCGCAGGCTAGAAAACGGCTTATTTTATTTTAAGGTTGCCGGAGTTTTTGCGGTTATTTTTCTTGCGGGAACTTACGCAGTCTGGCGCAGGGCCCATAACTTCCGTAAGCGAGAGTAATCCGGTTAGTTGTTTTTGGCTCGGTTGTTTATTGGGGGCCCGATTTTTGAGGTCTTAATTTTCCAAACCTCAAGCTCCTCTCCCTGTAGGTTGCGTCCGAAAGCGTGGTGTCTCCACTTTCTGGGGTCAGGCCCTACCACGGGTTACAGATACACCACACTAGTGGACGCAACCTCGGCTGATTTAGGGAGGAGAAACGAAGAGTGACCCAACTTCGTGACCATTTGCCAGGCAGTTTGAGCGCTTTTCATAGGTGCCAGGAAGCGTTCTGGCAGGAAAGAAATTATCAGGGTTTAGGTATGGAGAGGGCAATAGGCTATCTATAGCAAAATGGCAGGTAGGTGCGGGTTTCTGGGGTGAATTAAATGCGCGCAGTTGGCAATGATGCGCGCTGCGGTGGGCTCTCCGGAGTGTGTTGCCGCCGCGAAATTGGGTGCGATCGTGTGCGGTTGCGGGAAAGTGGGATTGCAGGATTGACCAGGCCAATAACGGCATTTATAAGGTACAGGGCATGTAAAGTGTTGATACAGCAACCTACCAGACTCGCGTTGTAGAAAAAGAGAGTCGTTAAAAACATGGGCCGTAGTGAAGACCGCTGCGTCCCATCACATCGTGAAGGAGAGTGCTAGGTGAGTACATCATCGCGCATCGTTGGGCTGGATTTGGCTCGTTCACTTGCCATTATTGGCATGATTATTTTGCACATGGCCTCGTTGGTATGGAGCACCAAGGTCATATTGTCGGGCCTTCCGGCCGCCCTATTTGCCATTGTCGCCGGCGTGACGATGATGCTCATCGGCAAGAACTATTCCGTACAGACGCTGCTGCGCCTGATTGCCCGTGGCGCCATCATTACGCTTATCGGACTGGCGCTGCTGCCGGTTGGCGGGCAGATTCAGGTCGTGCTCGTTGCCATGGGTATCACCATGATGGTGGTCTCCTGGGTGCCACCGCTGAACGTGTGGTGGAAGCTGGCCCTCTTCTTCGTCGCCGCCATCGCCTCAACCGTGCACTACGCGCCGTTTACCCTGCCGCAGGTCTATCCGCTGCTGGCATGGATCGCGTATTTCATCGCCGGCATGCTGCTCTTTGAGGTCTACATCCGCCCAGGTAGCTTCCGGACGGTGCTGCAGTGGATTGTTACCGCGGTCAGCGCGGTGATTGCCGCGGTTGGCACCTACTTCCGCTTCGAGCCGGATATTCCCAGCTGGCTGCGCTTTACCGGCCACACCGGTGTCGCGGGCGAAATCCTGCTCTCCGTTGCAGTGGCAGCCGTGGTGCTGCACCTGTGTCTGCTCATCGGCAGCGCAGTACCCAAGCTCGTCTACCCCTTGGCCGCAATGGGCACGATGTCCCTGACCTTCTATGTCTTGCACGTGCTTTCCGCTTATTACTGGCAAAGCCACATCTCACTGCACAACACCGCGTGGGCGTGGGCATTTATTGGCCTATTCCTCGTGCTTGCCACCATCTGGCGGAAATTCCTGGGCCAAGGCCCGCTTGAAAAGGCCGTCTCCATCGCCGTTAAACTCGCCGTTCCTGCTGGAAAGAAGGACTAACATGTCGCGTAAATTTGCTACCGCCTTGACCACCGCTGGCATCATCGGGATGCTGGCGGCCCCCGCCAGCGCCCTTGAGCACGGCGAACCCGCCCCCGATAACGCCGAGTCCCAGACCGTCGCTGCGCTCAAGATGGGCCGCATAGGCAACTTCGGCGACTGCACCGGCACGCTGGTGGATAAGCAGTGGGTGCTTACCGCCCGCCACTGCCTGCAGTCTGTCAATAACGAAGGCACCCAGGCCCGCCTGGGAGGCAAGGTCTATGACGCGGATTCGTGGGCGCTATCCCCGCTTTCCGATGCCGGACTCCTCCACCTCACCGAGCCCGTCACCGATATCAAACCAGCCAAGATCTCCACCGATATTCCAGAGACCGGCGACCTTGGCACCCTGTATGGCTGGAGCAGCAGCTCCTCCATGGCGCGCAAGGGCCAGCTGCCGATGGCAGAGATGAAGGTCTCCGAAATCCTGGGCGGCGGGCCAAGCGATGACTCCGCACAGAAGCCAGGCGCCGACAAGGAAGCCCCAGAAGGCTACGAGTCCGTGCCCGCTGAGGAAGCCATGCCGGGCGTCAAGATGCCAGGATCTGGTTCGGGATCGGATAAGCCCAAGGTGGTCTCGCCAGGTGCCACCAAGCCGGGCGCCGAGCAGCCGCAGATTGTCAAGCCTGACGGCAACGGTGGGGAAGTAATGCAGCCTAGCCAAGGCGGCATGGCCCCGATGATCAGCAGCCCAATCCTCGATGTCCACTCCACCGGTAATGCCGGCATGCAGGGTGGCGATTCTGGCGGACCGTTCTTCGTGGGCGGAAAGCTTGCGGGCCTTGCTACCGCGGGTACCTCCAATGCGGACCCGGATCTGCCCTCCCCAAGCGCGGCTATCACCACGCTCGCAGGCGCCAAGGACTGGGTAGACGGCGTAATCAGCGGCAAGGATAAGGACGCCATCTTGACCGCGGAGACCACGCCTACTCCGCAGGCAACGCCACAGACCAGCGGCGACCGCCCGTGGATCTACTTCACGGTAGCGGCCATTGGCCTTATCGGTGCCGCGGCGGCCGCGCGCACCTTCGCTAGCGGTGCTGGCAACGGTGTCGCCCGCACGTCGCGCCGCTAAAAAATCTCGATGCGCCCGCCCAAGGATTCGGTCTGGCGCAGCTGCGCCACCCACTTCGGGCCGCCGGGGTGCAGGCGCAGCACCGGGCGGGAGGAAATCTTGACCGGGGAGACCGATTCCTTGCGCGCGCCCGACCTAGCTTCGATGCGGGTGCGGGCGCGGTAGCCGGCATCGGCAAGCTCAGCGATGGAAGGCTTGGGGGCGGCGAGCTTCTCCCGGGCATCGTGAAGCAGCTCCAGCGCCTCATCCAAGGCCTCCACCAAGGCCGGGGCATTGGTCTCGCACATCTGCCGCACGAGATCCGGGCGGGTGCTTGCCACCCGGGTCGCATCCTTGAAGGAACCGGCGGCCAAGGACTGCGCCAAAATGCCGCCATTATCGCCCACCGTGGCCAGGGTCTCCGCAAAGATATGCGGCAGGTGGGAAATGCGGGCGACCGCCGCATCGTGGTTGGCCACGCGGATGGGCACGGCCTCTGCATGCACCATCTGGGTCATGCGCACGACGTCCGTAAAAGTCTCAATCCATTTCTTAGGAACCTTTTCCCCGCGCGCCTCATACTCGGCGGCGTAATCGTAGGTAATGCCCCACGCGGCGCGGCGGAAAAGCCCCGCCTGGGAGTGATCCCACCCCGATTTCGAGGTACCCGCCATGGGGTGCCCGCCCACGTAGCGATCCTCCATGCCGCGGTCACAGACCTGCTGACGCACGGGGGTCTTCACAGAGACCACGTCCGTAATGCCGCAGCTAGGGGCGTGTTCCTGAATGGCATCCAAGACGCTGCCCACCGCGGTCATGGGAACGGCGATCACAATGAGCGCCTCTTCAACCTCGGCGCGGTTAAGCACCGCCGGCAAATCATCATTGACGTCAAAACCCTGTTTGACTGCGGTGCGGGCGGCGGACGTCGAGTGGTTGTATCCAAATACGTCGTGGTTATAGCCCGCGAGATCGCGTAGCAAGGAACCACCGATGAGGCCGAGGCCGATAATGCAGATGGGGCGTTGAACATCTTGAGAACTCACGGTGACAATTGTGGCACAACACGACTAATCTCACGAGGTATGAGCAACGAAAATTACTCTTTCGCGGTTACCGTCGCCCGCAACGAGGGACAATGGGTCGTGCGCAGCTTCGATGATGACTTTGAGGACCCGCAAACCTCCATCACCGCGGTGCGCGCCCTGCGCGCTGAAGGCGCAGCTTTCGCCCTTCTCTGCGTCGAGGACGCCTACTTCATTGCCGTGCGGCCCGTGCCCGGCGGGGTGAAATTGCTAATTTCGGATGCCACCTACGGCGTTGACGATGACTTTGCCGCGGACTTCATGGAGCTCAATGACTATGAGATTCCAGACGTGGACCCGGAAGAGGCCGAGCCCTACGGCGAGGGCGACTTCGATATCTTCGCTGAACTGGGCCTATCCGAGGATCAGGTGGGCTACATCATCGATGATGAGGACGATTGGCCCTCCGATATGCTCCTGCGCATTGCCGGCGACCTGGGCTTTGGGGATGAGCTAGAAGACGTCATTGATAACGCCTAGGCCCCTGCAGCGCGCGCAGGAACGCATGCAGCGCGCCCTCGCGGTGGCGCGCCAGACCCCCGCCGGCGACGTGCCGGTTGGGGCGGTGCTTTATGATGCCACCGGCCGCGAGCTCGCTACCGGCGTCAACCGTCGCGAGCAATTGCGCGATCCCACCGCCCACGCCGAGGTCGAGGCCATCCGCCAGGCGGTGCGCGTCCACGGCGATGGCTGGCGCCTGACCGGCTGCGAGCTCGTGGTCACCTTGGAGCCCTGCGCCATGTGCGCCGGCGCCCTGCAAGCCGCGCGGATAAGTTCGCTGGTATTTGGCGCGTTTGAGCCAAAGACGGGTGCGTGCGGCTCGCTTATCGATGTCCTGCGTGCCCCCACCGCCCCCTTTACCCCACAGGTCCGCGGCGGCGTGCTTGAAGAGGACTGTGTGGCGTTGCTAGAAAAATTCTTCACCACACTGCGCGAAAAGTGGGTATAGTAGCTGTCACACTGTAAGCGACTCATTTAAGGAGAGAGAAAATGGGCGATTTGGAAAACAAGAAGGACGACCTCGCAGGCAAGGCAAAGGAAGCTGTTGGTGAGGCAACCGGTAACGAAGACGTAGCCAACGAGGGCAAGGCCGACCAGGTCGCTTCCGAGGCTAAGGACAAGCTGTCCGACGCTGCTGACAGCATCAAGGACAAGGCCAACGACATCATCGGTGGCCTGAAGAAGGACTAATTTTAGAGTCCCTTCATAGCGAAATCGCTGCGCTGGCTTAGTGCCGGCGCAGCGATTTTGTTGCATCGGGGGTCCTCCCGTAGTCTGGAAAGCGGTGGCGTGTCCGAGCGGCCGAAGGTGATCGCCTCGAAAGCGATTGTTGGGTAACCCCCAACCGCGGGTTCAAATCCCGCCGCCACCGCGCAAGGCCCCGAACTGTTAATGCAGGTCGGGGCCTATTTTTGTTTTCTCTGGCAAGGAGTGTTGGGGTGACTTAAGCGTCCTGCTTTGTGCGTTCAGCCCGGGCGCGGCGGCGCTGCACGGTGGGGAGGAACCACGTCGCAACGGCGGCGATGACGGCTATGGTGCCCGCGCTCCACGCGAGGTATTTCACGGGGGTGAACCACCACGCCAGGGCCGCGATTACTGCGATGACTGCCCATACTGCGGGGACGAGGAGACTGGGCCGTTCGGCCCACGGTTCCCGGGGGAACCGGCTGCGCGCCTCCGCACGGATGCGGCGCGGGGTCTTTTGAGATAGGGCGAAGGAACAGGCGACCACAAAGGTCAGGCCAATGCCGGCGATGAGCAGGCTGCCGCTTACGCCGCCGAACATGAATACGCCGACGGAAAGCGCTAAGGATAAGCGTTCACCGATCGTGAGTGGGAAGTTCTGTGTGGGATCGACATCTGGATAGATGCTGTTGAAGATGTCTTTGCGGGGATCGTTGTGCATTTTTGTTTCTTATAGGGGGTGGTTTATTGACAATCAAAAGAAGTTAGGTCAGGATACACTTACTTCACTAAGGCAAGCTTAGCCTATATCATTTTTAGGCACGAAAACAAGGTTCTCAATATGATTGGAAAACTGTGGAAGTCGGCGTTCGGCATCATCGTCGCGGCTTTCCTCGTCGCAGCATTCGCCCCACTTTTGTCTTCTGCCCCGGTTGCCCACGCAGATGAATCCTGCACATGGAAATGGGGCATCAAGCAGTCATTCCGCAGCTACGTCAAAGGCAATATCGCCCACGGTGGTTGGGGGGCCAACGGCATTGGCTTCACGGGCGATGAACGGGGCGAAGGCGCGTTTGTCTTTACTGCAGGAAAGCCCGATGCATCCGGTGGAAACATCACGATTCCGTTCAATGGAACGCTGAATTTTACTGGCCACGATGGGATCTTGGATATGACTATGTCTGACTTCAAGGTCAAGGCCTCTGGTAAGCAGGCGCAGATTTCCGTGGACTACGTCTCCTATGAGATGAACCGCCAAGACCTCAGCCGCGGTAAAAAGATCCAAGGCAATGATGAGGTAATCGCCACCATTAATCTGGCCAACCCCGTCAACGATGGTGCCGGGAAGGTTGATTTGTCTGGATCTACCACTCTGACTTCCGGCGGGGCCAAGCTTTTCACCGGCTTCTACCAGCCAGGTGAAGCCTTAGATCCGTCCTCCGGCAGCATTGCTCTCGACGGATCATGCTCTGGATCCGGATCTGGCTCCGGTTCCGGTTCGGGTGAGAAGCGTCCATTGACGTCCATTACAGGTTCCTTCACGGGCTTTAACAAGGAAGCCATGGACATCCTGTCTGAAACCAATGACACGATGAACGGGATTACTACGTTCATGGGCAATAACCAGGCGTTTCTGGATGAGTTGGAGTCTTTCAACAACCGGGGTGGATCAAACTCGAATTCGGATGGTTCTGCTTCGGGTACGTCGAACTCCGCTGGAGGAAACTCGGCTTCTACTAACTCTGCAGCGGGAAATTCATCACCGAGCAACTCTGGTTCGGGCGGAGGCGGCGGCGCCTCAGGAGCTGGCAAAGCAGCGGGAACTGGTCCTGCGCACTCCGAATCTGCGAACTCCGGCGCCCCGGGCTCAGGTAATTCGGGCGCGGGAGCACCTGGCGGGGGCGATGCCGTCTGTGAGGCTACTGGGGTTACGCAAGCCACCGCTCAGTGGGGCTTAAAGAAATCCTTCCAATCCTATATCACCGGATCCATTGCCCAAGGCCGGTGGGATCTCTCTGGTGTTGGCTATGACAATGGCCGTTTCCAATTCACTGGTAACTCTGGTGCCGTAAAAGATGGCGCGGGCTCCGTGCAGTATGGCGGGAGCATGCAGTTCACCGGGCACCACGGCAAGTTGGACCTCAACATCTCCAACCTGGAAATCACCTTCAACGGCAATTCCGGCGAGCTTATCGCTGACGTGCGATCTTCCAATATGGAAGGAAAGAAGAAAGACTTTGGGCACGCTGTTATTGGCACCTTGAGCTTTACTTCTCTCGACGTCGGCACGGACGCCGTGTCCGGTGAAGCTGAGGTATCGCTTTCTGAAACCGGCTCCCAAGCCCTCGCTGAGTTCTATGAACCGGGCACCCAGCTGGATCCATTGAGCTTCCACGCCACCTTGGGCGGAAGCGCTGATTGCGGCGCCGTATCCGGTGGCGGCGGAGCAAGCTCCGGTTCTGGATCTGGTGGCGCCGGCGCGGGCGGAAACGGAAAGGGCGGCTCTGCTTCCAAGGGCGGAGCTCATGCCGCAGCCGGGGACCCAGCGCATGCTGGTGATTCCTCGCAGGGATACGAGGACGGCTCGAACAAGTTCAAGGTCAAGTCCGCGACTTCTCCCAGCGGAAACATGGATAACCCGACTACCTATCTCCTGCTATTCATCGTCGGATTGATCATTGCCGGCGGTTCCACCAGCCGCCTTGTCATGAACAACTCTTAGAAGGATCGCCGTGAAACTCGTTCTTCGTTTCCTCGTACCACTCCTGTGCATCTTCAGCCTTACCGCGTGCGGTGTGCAGGGAAGCTATACCGATCAGCTACCGGATCCTGCAGATGTCTCCGATCCCAGGTCCTTTGAAGGTGTCAGTGACGTCAAAGATTTTGACGATATCGAGCCGGTTACTGAAAAAGCAGAGCCGGCGCTTCCGGTGGAACTTACCGATGCCGATGGTAATGACGTCACCGTCACCGATACTTCCCGCATCCTCGCGTTGGATATCTATGGCACCTATACCAAGACCCTGAGCGGCTTGGGGCTTGCGGATAATATCGTCGGCCGCACGATTTCTTCTACCGAGCCCAACTTGGCGGATCTCCCAGTAGTGACCGAAGGCGGCCACAACATCAACGTGGAGGCGGTGCTGGAGCTCCAGCCGACGCTCGTCATTGTGGATCATTCCATTGGCCCGCGCGATGCCATCGATCAAATCCGCGCGGCGGGCGTCACCACCGTGGTGATGGAACCTGAGCGCACCATTGATTCCGTGGGCGAGGACATCACCGCGCTTGGCGATGCCCTCGGCTTGCCCGACGAAGCACGCGAGCTGGCGGATCGTTCCACCAAAGAAATCGACGAGGCAAAGGAAGCCATCAAGGAACTCGTTCCCGATGATCCGATGCGGATGGCGTTCCTCTATGCGCGCGGAAACGGCGGCGTCTTCTTCATCATGGGTGACGGCACCGGTGCACAAGACCTGATTGAAGGCATCGGCGGCGTGGATCTGGCGGCAGAAAACAACCTTTCTCATGCAGAACCCGCTAACGCGGAGGCATTGGCGCGCATCAACCCGGAGGTGATCATCATGATGACCAATGGCCTGGAATCCACCGGCGGAATTGATGGCTTGCTGGAGAGGCCTGGTGTTGCTCAGACCACCGCCGGCCAGAAGAAGCGCATCGTGACCATTCCGGACGGTCAATCGCTGGCATTCGGTCCCATGACCGGTCAGACGCTGGTGAAGCTAGCAAAGGCTGTGTATGACCCAGACAATGAGTAAGGAGACGGATACCTTCGCGCGCCGCCGCACTCAGCGCGCCTGGGTATTCGTACTGCTGGGGATCCTCACCGTTCTCGCGGCGCTCATTTCCGTCGTGCTGGGGCAATACTACGTACCCCTGTCTGATCTCTTCCCCATTTTGGCAGCCGGGCACGCGCAGGATTCCTTGACCGCAAGCGTGGTGTGGGACATCCGCCTGCCACGCTTGGTCTTAGGGCTCGTGGTGGGCGCGGCCTTGGGGGTGGCCGGCACGCTGATGCAGGCGGTATTTGCCAACCCCCTTGCAGAACCTTCCATCATCGGCGTTACCTCTGGTGCGGGCGTTGGTGCGGCCGTGGTCATTGTCTTCAATATCGAGTTCTTCGGTACCTTTACTGTTCCCGCGGCAGCCTTCCTGACCGCGTTACTGGTTACCTTCATTATTTATCAGCTGGCGCGGTACAACGGGCGCGTGGCCGTAGTGCACCTGATTCTCACCGGCATCGCCATCAATGCGGTATGCAACGCCATCATCTCCTTCATGGTGTACCTGGCGCCGACCGCCAACCGCGAAGCGATCGTCTTCTGGCAGATGGGCTCCCTCAACGGCTCGCAGTGGAAACACGTGTGGGCGGTACTTCCCATCGTGGTGGTAGGCCTCGCAGTGGCCCTGCGCTTAGGCAAGCAGCTAGACGTCCTCGCGCTCGGCGAGCGCGCCGCCGCGCATACCGGCGTGAACGTGCCGCGTCTGCGCATCGTGGCGATCGTGGCATCGGCAGTGCTGACTGCAGCGGCCGTCTCCTTCGCCGGCCTCATTGGCTTTGTGGGGCTCATCGTTCCCCACCTGCTGCGCAGCATCGTCGGGCCAGAAAACCGCATCCTACTGCCCGCCTCCGCCCTGGGCGGCGCTGTGCTTATTGGTTTCGCCGACGTGGCAGCGCGCACGATGATTCCTTTTGCGGATCTTCCCATCGGAATTTTTACCGCTCTGGTGGGCGGTCCAACGTTTTTCATCTTGCTGCGCCGCATGATGCGCAAAGGAGTGCACTGATGATAAACGTCAAAGACTTAACCGTCCGGGTGGGGGAACATACCCTTGTGGATCAAGTGTCCTTTGCTGCCCAAGCGGGCGAAGTTACCGGGCTTATCGGTCCGAACGGTGCCGGTAAATCCACGGTACTTGCCGCCGTGGCCGGAGACATTGATTATTCCGGTGAGATCACCGTGGGTGGGCTTTCGCCCAAGGCACCAGCGCGAGAGCTCGCCCGCACGCGTGCGGTGATGCTCCAGGATGTCTCGGTGTCGTTTGAATTCCTCGTCCGCGATGTCGTTGCGATGGGGCGCCGCCCGTGGGAAGGAACTGCCTATGCAGACCTTGACGATGACTTTATTCACGCCGCCCTCGATGCCGCCGGCGTTGCGCACCTAGCTGGCCGAGACATCAGCACGTTGTCTGGCGGTGAGCGCGCCCGCGCGGCCTTCGCACGCGTGCTTGCCCAAAATACCCCGGTTATCTTGCTCGATGAGCCAACGGCCGCGCTCGATATTCGGCACCAAGAACAACTGCTGGGTTCAGTCAAAGCCCTCGCCCGCGAGGCCGGTGTTGCCGTCCTCGTGGTGCTCCATGACCTCAACGCTGCAGCTGCATATTGCGATCGCGTCGTATGCCTGTCGTGCGGGGGATTAGCAGCCCAAGGGCGCGTAGATGAGGTCTTTACCAGTCCCACATTGTCTCAAGTGTATGGCTGGCCAATATCCGTCGATGGACTGCGGGTACATCCACAGCGTGCCACGCCCACCATCAACCCACTCTTTTCACATAAATTGGAGGATTTCCATGTTTAAAAAAGCACTGGTCACCGCTCTCGCGGCGACCGCCCTTACCGTGCCACACGCTTCTGCGGAAGAAACCTGCACCATCGAATCCGGTTCCTTGAATTGGGGCATTAAGCACTCGTGGCGTTCCTACCTCAAATCCGGTTTCGCTGCTGGTGATTGGTCCACTAGTGGTCCAGTGACGCAAACCGGTGATCCTAAGGGGAAGGATTTCTCTTTCGGCTTCGACGTCGATCCTGCAACCTCTACGGTAACGGTAGATGAGGACGGCAATGTGGTGTCGTCCAACATCGAGAGCAAAGACTCTTCGATCACGTTCACCGGTCACCACGGCGCTCTACATTCCACGGTAGTGGCACCTTTCATCAAGACCTCCGGAAATGAAGCCCAGCTCGGTTCCGGCTACGAGGTCTATCACGTAGAGGGTAAGAATATGTTTCAATACACCGAGGACGACCGCATCGACGCCAATAAGCGCACCGGGGACGGGATCTTTGGCCACGGCACGGCGCAATGGACCAAGGAGGGCGATACACTCACCCTTTCCGCCAGCGATGTGCGGTACAAGGAGCAGCAGGGAACAAAAGATGGAAAAATCGAGGGCGTAGACCAACTTTTCATGGGCATGTATAGCTCAGAGAGCAAGCCTGAGCTTGATGATGCCCACTTAACCCTCAGGGTTTCCCCGGGCTGTGGCCAGAAGAAGGAAGAAACTCCGCAGAACGAACCTGCTCCGCAGCCGCCGGTAGCTGCGCCGGAAAAGGAAGAGAAGCCACAGAGTCAGCCACCGAAGGGCAATCCAGCTCCGCAGTCACCAGCGACCTCGCAGATCCCGGCACCGCCGAAGAAGCCGGAGACCCCAAAGAGCCCCGAGACTTCGGAGTCTAAGAAGCCGGGAACCCAGCAACCAGAGGAGGACGCTCCCTCAGGTTCTAGCTTTGCCAAGGTGTGGAACTACATCTTGGGCGTGGTAACCATTGGCAGCATGTTTGCCATCCTTGGGCAGGCGTTTATAAAGTCGGGCGCCCTTGATAGCGTGCGTGCCCTTCTCCACCGATAAAAGCACCGCTGATCCAGGAATAGGGGGTCAGCTAAGCACGCTGTGCCGGCAGCCATCTCAACGCCGCGCGCAAAACCCTTTTAAGGACGGTGCCGCGCCGTGCGTACCGCAGGCGGTGGGGTAGGGAGTTAGTCCTTTTGGTTGATTTCTCCCCACAAGTCTTGTAAATAAGGGTTGCCTAACCTTAAATTTATATTTAGAAGTTAGGTAAGCGTTACTTTGGAGGAAGTCAGTGACTGTGACACTCAAGAAACCATTATCCGTCGCATTGCGCGAGGAGACCGCTCACGCCCATGAGAACGCGGAGGGCTCGGCGTTTATGCAGCGACTTATGTCAGGTCGGCTGAGCGCTGAGGCCGCTGCCGATCTGAGTGGCCAATTGTGGTTTGTCTATGAGTCTTTGGAGCGCGCCGTCCGCGGCGTGGCGCAAACTTCAATCGCCGGTGCGGTGGCCGATCCACGCTTGGAGCGGCGCTTCGCTCTAGAGGCGGATTTGGCGGCGCTCGTCGGCGGCGACTGGCGCGAAAAGATCCGGATCCTGCCGGCCACAGCATCCTACGTTGCCCGCCTAGAAGAAGTATCCGGCAGTGCGGTAGAAGTGGTGGCCCATCACTATGTCCGGTATCTCGGTGACGTCTCCGGCGGCCAGGTGATTGCCGCGCGCCTCGGCACCCTCTATGACATCGAACCGGATGCGCTGAACTTTTATGACTTCAGCGCCATTGGCAAGATTCCGCCGTACCGCAAGGGCTACCGCGAACGCCTTGACAGCCTCATGCTAACCGAGGAACAGCGCGAGTCTTTGCTCTCGGAGGCGCAGCGCGCATTCGCCTTCAACTCGGGGATATTCGCCGAGCTTGATAAACGCCACTGATTTACTTTTTCCAATTTATTAATTAAGGTAAGGCTCGCCTAATTCACTAAGGCGAAGCTTTACCACTGCTCTCAAGAGGAGAAATTCATGAAAACAACATCCGTCATCGCTATTGGCGCGGTTGCGCTCGGCGCCGTCACCGCCCCAGTAGCCTCTGCCGATGAGGCTCCAGCCACTGTCCCCGCCGTGGAATCCGGCCAATTGAACTGGCCCATCAAGGAATCCTTCATTCACCACGTGGACACCAGCCCTCTCGCCAAAGGCGTAGTCAATACCACCGGAGGTGCGGAGAAGGTAGGAAAGGACTTCACCTTCCCCGTCGATGCGGCCCACACCACGGTGGATGCAGAGGGAAACGGCACTATAGGCACTCAGGGATCCGTGCAGATTCAAGGCTATCCAGGCTTTGGGCCTAATGGTTCCTACGGCGTCGACCTCACGTTCTCAGATATCAAGGTGGAGGTAGAAGGCCACAACGCCACTATCACTGCGGACTATAAGCTTACGGGCGCCTCGGGCCCGCTGAAGAACGAGCCGGTTGAAATGTCCGGTGATGACGCCGCAATCTCTACCTTCACGCTCACTGAGCCCTTGGTACCGGAAACCGGCAAGACTCACGCCACAACTGATGCCCCCACCTCGCTGACCCAGACGGGCTCCGACATCTTTTTGGGCAAGTACCCGGTGGGGCAACCGCTTGACGATGCCAACACGGATCTCACCGTGGCATTCGACGGCGCCTCCGAAAACCCTAAACCATCTGACCAGGTAACCCCAGAAAAGAAGCCTTCGGGCGACGACGCTGCAGACGACGGCTCTTCTTTCCACGGTTCTTCCTCAGGCAACCTAGGCGAGACCATCGCTGCTATTATCGCGCGGGTAAAGAAAATCAGCGCCTTCTTCTCTGACCTCGTTCTTCCCGGCCTGAGCTTGTCGAAGTTCGTTTAAATAGCGCGCGCTCTCTCGCGGCTGCATCGTCTAAGCCGCTCCGCCGTGGCCACCCGATCTAGTCTTTGACTGCATTGGGCGGCCACGGTTCTTTTTGGCCCGCCGCCTTGGCATCGTCTGTGAATAAGGGCCGCACGGTGGCTAAGTAATAGGGAATAAGGGGCACGGCAACTACACTAGGGCGAAGTTAAATCCGTCCGACTACGCGAATGCGAAGGTACATTTCCCGTGGCTAAACTCCTCTACCGGCTCGGACGTTGGTCTTTCCTTAATAAATGGAAAGTCATCGTTACCTGGGTGGTCCTGCTTGCTGCCGCCGGCGGCGCTACCGCCTTGTTGATGAAACCGATGACGAGCGAGTTCGCTATCAAAGGCACCCCATCCATCGATGCCACCTACAAGACGATGGACCTCTTCCCGGAAGGCGGCAATCCCGCCAACTCGCCGTCAGTGAACCTGGTCTTCCAGGCCCCGGAAGGCCAAAAGCTCTCGGATCCCGCCAATGAAAAGGCCATCAACGCGGTCATTTCCCACCTCGAGGACAACCTGGAGATGGGCGATACCATGCGCTTTGGCAATCCGCTTGAGGTCTCGCCGCGGCTACAAGATGAGGTTATCCACCAGTTCACGGAGATGGGGCTGCCGGAATCGTCCGCGCGTGCCGATGCCGATAACCTCGCGATGGTCAATGAGGATGAGACCATTGCCTATACCACCTTCGACTTCGACGCCGAATCGCCCTATAGCGTGGACCAGGACGATAAGGACATCGTGACGGAAGCGATGGACATCGGCAGGCAGCAGGGGCTTACCGTTGAGGCCGGCGGCGCCGGGTTTGGCGATGAGATTCGGGTCAATTCCACCTCCGAGGTTATCGGCCTTGGCGTGGCCTTCCTCGTGCTCATCTTTACCTTCGGCTCCCTGGTCGCTTCTGGAATGCCGCTGATTTCGGCCGTCATCGGGGTCGGCCTGGGCGCTTGCGGCATGCTGATTACCACGCACTGGATAGAGCTCAACAACATGACGCCGGTGCTGGCCATCATGATTGGCCTGGCGGTGGGCATCGACTATGCGCTGTTTATCCTGTCCCGCTACCGAGCCGAGCGCGCCCGCATGTCCGCCCCAGAAGCCGCCGGCATGGCGGCAGGAACGGCGGGCTCGTCCGTGGTCTTTGCCGGCACCACCGTCTTTACCGCGCTGTTTGCCCTGCTCATTGCGCGCATCGAATTCCTCACCGCCATGGGGCTTTCCGCCGCCGCAACCGTGGCCATCGCCGTCCTCGTCTCCCTCACGCTCATCCCCGCGATGCTGGGGCTTCTGGGGGACAAGGCATTTGCCGGCCGCATCCCCGGCGTGGCCGGCAACCCCTCCCGCAAGGGCAAGGTGCGCCGCGGCCCGACCATGGGCAATCGCTGGGTACGGCTGGTACAAAAGGTGCCCGGCTTGGCGATGGCCCTCGTCGTCCTCTCCCTCGGCGCCATGACCGCCCCCGTGCTCCACATGGATTTGGCGCTGCCTGCCGATACCACCTCGAATCCCGATACCACTCAGCGCAAGGCCGCCGACCTGATGGCCGAGGGCTTCGGCCCCGGCGTCAACGGGCCATTCCTCGCGGTTGTCGATGCCCACACCATCAACGCCAATTCCGCCGCTCTCGCCCCATTGGTGGCGGCCCAGGACGGAAACGACGACGCCGAAGAAGGCTCCGGCGAAGCACCCGCCGATTCGCCCGCTGACTCGCCCGGCGACGCAACTGGCCCTGCGCCTGAGCCCGCGCCCAACGAAGCCCCCGACCAGCCAGGTGAGCAGCCAGCGGACCAGCCCGGCGAACAACTGGCAGAACACCCTGCTGACCAGCCCAGCGAGCAACCTGCTGAGCCGGATATCGCCCCCGTCGCAGAGGTCGAGGACAAGGAAGAGGCCGCTGCGCCGACCAGCGCCGAGGACAAGGCGGCACTGGCGTCCTTCCTCTACACCGCGGATCAACTGAAGACGCTTGGCGGAGTAAAGCACGCGCAAATTGTTTCGGTCAGCGAAGACCAGCGCGCGGCACAAATTATGGTGACCCCGGAAACCTCGCCAACGGAAGCCGCAACCATTAATGTCGCGCACGCCCTGCGCTCTGCCACAAAGCAGATCGAAGGCACCACCGGCACCGAGATCGGCCTGACGGGCCTGACCGCCGTGCAGCTGGACATCACCGAGCGCCTCCGCGATGCCATGGCACCGTACCTCAGCATCGTTGTGGGGCTGGCGATCGTGCTACTGCTCGTTGTCTTCCGCTCCCTCCTGGTGCCACTGGTGGCGGGCCTGGGCTTCCTGCTTTCGGTTGGCGGCGCCTTCGGCCTGACGGTGCTGGTATGGCAAGACGGCCTGTGGGGCCTCGTCCCGGGCCCCGGCCCGCTGCTGTCGTTCATGCCGATCTTCCTCATCGGCGTGACTTTCGGCCTGGCCATGGACTACCAGGTCTTCCTGGTCACCCGCATGCGCGAGCACATCGCGCGGCATCCGAAGGGCACGTCGGGGCCCTATAATGCCGTCGACGAGGCCACCATCACTGGCTTTACCCAGGGCGCGCGCGTGGTGACGGCCGCGGCGATCATCATGATTTCGGTCTTCGTGGCCTTTATCAACCAGCCGCTGCCGTTCATCCAGATCTTCGGCTTTGCCTTGGCGGCGGGCGTGCTTTTCGATGCCTTCTTTGTCCGCATGACCCTCGTCCCCGCCTCCATGTTCCTCATGGGCCGCGCTACGTGGTGGATGCCCAAGTGGCTGGATAAGATCCTGCCTACCGTAGACATCGAAGGCACCGCGCTTGAGGAAGAATGGGAAGCACAACACGCGGATGATGGCCAGAAGACCAGGGAAGAGGAAGATAAGGAATGAAGGACTTAAGTTTCGACATCGATAAGCGCCTGCCCGAAGGCCCCGGCAAGCATGGCCGCAGTGGTGTTATCCACACTCCGCACGGCGATATCGC
Source organism: Corynebacterium sp. MSK073 (assembly GCF_030232085.1). Lineage (NCBI taxonomy): Bacteria > Bacillati > Actinomycetota > Actinomycetes > Mycobacteriales > Corynebacteriaceae > Corynebacterium > Corynebacterium sp. MSK073. The sequence continues at coordinate 20,703 of NZ_JASPIY010000021.1, forward strand.
CACGCCGGCGTTTATCCCGGTGGCGACCAAGGCCACGGTAAAGACCCTGACGCCGGAGCAGATTCGCGCGACTGGAACGCAGGCGATTTTGTCCAATGCCTATCACCTCTACCTGCAGCCGGGCCACGACATCGTGGACGAGGCCGGCGGCGTGGCGAAATTTGAGAACTGGCACGGGCCGACCTACACCGATTCCGGCGGATTCCAGGTGATGTCTTTGGGCGTGGGCTTTAAAAAGGTCATCGCCATGGACTTGGCGGATCTCACCGAAAAGGATATTCGCGCCGCGAAAAGGGAGCGCATGGCCAAGGTGGATGAGGAAGGCGTGGACTTCCGCTCGATTATCGATGGCTCCAAGCACCGCTTTACGCCCGAAAAGTCCATGCAGATTCAGCACGGGCTGGGCGCGGATATCATGTTCGCCTTCGACGAGCTGACCACGCTCATTGATTCGCGCACTTACCAGGAAGAATCCGTCGCCCGCACGCACCGGTGGGCGCAGCGCTGCCTGGAAGAACACGACCGGCTTACCCGCGAGCGCTACCACCGCCCGAAGCAATCGCTGTGGGGCGTGGTGCAGGGCGCGCAATACGAGGACTTGCGCCGCCAGGCCACCCGCGGCCTCTTGGACCTGGACCGCGCCGCGCGGGAGAAGGGCCAGCGCGGTTTCGGCGGCTTCGGCATCGGCGGTGCGCTGGAAAAGCAGAACCTCGGCACCATCGTGGGCTGGGTCTGCGATGAACTGCCGGACGATAAACCGCGCCACCTGCTCGGCATCTCCGAGCCAGATGACATCTTTACCGCGGTCGAGGCCGGCGCCGATACCTTCGACTGCGTCGCGCCAACCCGCCTAGCCCGCCGCGGCGGCGTCTACACGCTCGATGGCCGCCTGAACCTCACCAATGCGCGGTTCAAGCGGGACTTTAAGGGTGTAGACGAGGAGTTCGGCGGCTACGTCACGGAGAATTACTCGCGCGCCTACCTGCACCACCTGCTCAAGGCGAAGGAATTTTTGGCCGGCACGCTGTGCACCATCCACAACGTGGAATTCATGGTGCGGTTAGTGGACAATATCCGCGCCGCCATCAATGGCGGCTACTACGAGGACTACCGCGATGAGTTCCTGGGCCGTTACTACGCGGCGTCGAAGGCGCGGTAATCCTCGCGCTTTTTCACCAGCTTGATAACCGCGGAGGTAATGGGCAAGAGGACGACCTCAATCAGTGTCTTCCACACAAAGCCCACCACCACGTAGTTGATGAATCCGCTCGTGGTGTCGATGCCGATGACGGGCGCGGCGATGGCGCAAAACAGCAAGGTATCGCCAAACTCGCCCACCACGGTGGAGGCGATCAGCCGGGAGAAAAGGCCCTTTTCGCCGCTGCGCTTCTTCATCGCAGTCAGCGTCCACGCGTTGAGCAGCTGGCCCACCAAGTAACCGGCCAGGGAAGCCAAAACGATGCGGGGCACCAGGCCCAGCGTGGCGGCGAAGGCCTCTTGGCCCTCATAGAAATCCGCCGCAGGCAGCCAGATGGCGATATAGAAACACACGACGGCGAGCAGGGCCATCGCAAAGCCGATGTAGATGGCGCGCCGGGTGGACTTGAAGCCGTAGCACTCGGATAAAACGTCGCCGACGATATAGGCCAGCGGGAAGAGGAAGAAGGCGCCGTCGGTCACGAGCGGCCCAAGCTGGACGCCCTTGGTGGCGTTGATATTAGAAATCAAAAACGTCACGACGAAGATCGTGACGAGCCACGGATACAGAGTGGAATGAACGGGGATAAAGCGCACTTGAGAGGAGGGGGATTTTTCCATGCCCACCATTGTGCCAAACCGTATGCTGGGAATATGAATTCCGCGACCACCGGGGCGGGCCGCTACGCCCCGAGCCCTTCCGGCGATCTGCACTTTGGCAACCTCCGCACGGCGCTTCTCGCGTGGCTCTACGCGCGCTCGACGGGGCGCAGGTTTGTGGTGCGGGTGGAGGACATCGATAAGCAGCGCTCCTCCCGCGCGGCGGCCGAGCGACAGCTCGCGGACCTTGCAGCCCTGGGGCTGGAGTGGGACGGCGAGGTCATCTACCAGCAGGATCGCGAGGCCGCCTACGCCGCGGCGCTCGAGAAGCTGCCGGTCTACGAGTGTTACTGCTCGCGCAAGGATATCCGCGAAGCCTCCCGCGCCCCGCACGCCATCCCCGGCCAGTATCCGGGCACCTGCCGTGCGCTATCCGATGCCCAACGTGCCACCAAACGCGCCCAGCTCGCCGCCGATAACCGCCAGCCGGCGCTGCGCCTGCGCGCCGATGTCTCCACCTTCACCATCCACGACGCCCTGCACGGCGACTACACCGGCGACGTCGATGATTTCATCCTCCGCCGCGGCGGGCAGGATGGTGGCTGGGCCTATAACCTGGCGGTGGTTGTGGATGATGCCTACCAGGGCATCGACCAAGTCGTCCGCGGCGACGATCTCTTATCCTCCGCCCCGCGCCAGGCCTACCTGGCTTCCCTTTTGGGGACCACACCGCCGACCTACGTGCACGTGCCGCTGGTCCTGAATTCCGCGGGCAAGCGACTGGCCAAGCGCGATGGCGCGGTGACGATGCGGGATATGGGGGAGCAGAGGGGCATCGTCAAGCAGCTGGCGCAGTCTTTGGGCTATGAGGCGGAAACCGCCGCCGAGCTCTTGGCGCAATTCCGGCCAGAGGAATTGAGCCGCGAGCCGTATATTTGGCGCGCGTAATACTATCGAGCCCATGGAAGTTTTACTGGTTCTCATCGGGCTCATGCTGCTGACCGTCTTCGTCGTTGCGATCGGCGATAGGGTCGGGCTGCCGTGGCCCGCGCTGCTGACGATTATTACCGCCTGCGCCGTTTTCGTGCCGGGGCTGCCGCAATTCGACATCCCCACCGAGCTCATCCTTCCCATCTTCTTGCCGCCGCTGCTGTGGGCGCTGGCGCGGCGCACGTCCTGGGGCGTGATTCGCGGGCAGTGGGTGACCATCCTGAGCCTGTCCGTGCTCCTCGTCGTCGCCACCACCCTCGCCGTGGGCGCGACCGCTTACGCATTCCTGCCGGGAATTAGCATCGCCGCCGCCATCCTCATCGGCGCGGCCATCGCCCCGCCAGACCCCGTGGCCGTGGATGCGGTGGCCGAGCCCGCCGGCATCCCGCGCCGCATCATCACCACCCTGCAAACAGAGGGGCTGTTTAACGATGCCGCCTCCATCGTCGCCTTCCACCTCGCGCTCGCCGCCGTGACCCAGGGCGGCGATATTTCCTTTGGCAGCGGCGTGCTGAGCTTCCTCTATTCTTCCGTCGTCGCGCTTGCCATTGGCTGGCTCATCGGGCGGCTGACGGCGCTGTTTATTACCCACGTCCACGATGTGGTAGCGCGCAACGCCCTGACCTGGGTGGTTCCCTTCGCCACCTTCCTCGTGGCTGAGGAGCTGGAGGCCTCTGGCGTTATCGCCGTGGTCATCGCCGCCGTCGAGCTCAACTCGCGCGCCGATATCCAGGCCGAGGACCGGCTTTCCGGCCAGTCTTTCTGGGAGACCATGGAGCTGCTGTTTACCGGTGTCGCCTTCGGCCTTATCGGGCTGACGGTTAATACCGCCATCGCGGAGGTGGGCTCGGATTTGTGGCACTCCGTTATGGTCGGCGTGATCCTATCGCTCGTGGCCTTCGTGGTGCGTTTTGTGTGGATGTTCTTCTACTACCGCCTCAACGTCTCGCGCGGGCGCCCGCACGTTGCCCCGCTGCGGATGCAGGAGGTGCTGCTGATGACTTGGTCCGGCATGCGCGGCCTGGTGACGCTGGCGCTGGTGCTGTCCATCCCCACCGGCGTCTTCGCCTTCCACCACGAGCTGGCCGTTATCGCCCTGACCGTCTTGCTGGTCACCATGGTGCTGCCCGGCCTGCTGCTGCCGTGGCTGATGAGGCAGCTCGATCTCACGGAGGCTTCGCAGGCCGCCAACGATAAGATGCGAGCCGCGGTGGTTTCGCGGGCGCGCGCCGCCAGCATCGATGCGCTATCGCAATTCCGCCCCGAAGACGATGCCACCGGCGAGGCCGAAACGGTCGATCCGGAAATTTCCGCCAACGTCATCCAGTGGTTCGAGGACCGCCTGGGTGATGGCGAAAACCCCGCCGAGAATAACGACGAGCGCAAGCAGCGCGCCGAGGAGGCCCGCCGCGTCGCGCTGGAGGCCCGGCGCACCGCGCTTAACGCCGCGCAGAGCGAGCTCCTAGTCCTGCGCAAGGATCGGGCCTTCAATCCGGCCATCGTGGATGAGATACTGGAAGAGATCGACCGCATGGTCATCGGCACTAAGCACCGGGAGATTTAGCCCATGGATCCACAACACTATGCCGAGCTCGAGGACGCGATGGACTACCTCTACGATTTCCTCGACGAGGACTTGGCGGACCGCGTGCGCGCCGAGCGCGAGTTCGTTCCGGCGGGCTTAGAAAGCTTGCTTGCCGATGACTCCCTCGACGACTACGCCTGGCTCTGGATCAAGGATCCCGGGCCGAATGGCTTCCGGCAGTACCTGCGCGATGGCGGTTATTCCGAGGCCGAGGTGCGCCAGACCTTCGCGTGGGCGCGCAGCGAGTGGGGCATGAATACCCCACCGCATATCGCGTGGCTTAAAGAGGACGGCTACGAGCCGCCGCGCATCGATTAGGCCAGGCGGTACGGCCCCGCCTTGCGCACCGCCGCATCAATGACCTCCGGATCTACTGTGACGGACTCAGCGTGCTTGATGACGACATCCGCGGTGGCATCCCCGGTCATCTCGAAGGTGGCTTGGCCCATTCCCGTATCAGCAAAGATGCCGTAGAGCTTTTGCAGGCACTTGCGCACGTCATTGTCATTGCGGATGCCATCGATGGCGATGCGGGTTTCGGTGACAGAAGATTTATCAGTCATAGAAACAGATTCTAATCCTTCGGTGCTAGATGCGGCCGTTGAAGGCCTGGAGCGCGGAATCCTCGCGGGTGCCGCCGCGGCCATCGCCGTAGTCGGCGTAATCACCAATCCAGGCAATCCGCGATACCCACTTCACGGCCTTATACCCGTGGTTCGATTCCACGCGGGCGCGCACTGGGGCGCCCAAGTGCAGATCGATGTCCTGGTCATTGCGCGAAATCGCCAAAATGGACTGATTCTCCATGGCGGTCTCGATATCGAAGGCCGCGTAGAAAGGCTCGCGCGGGCGGTTATCGTACATCTTTTGCGCCAAGCCATAAGACTCGATGAGCACGTAATTGGCGCCTTCGGGGCGGGGGCAGAGTAGCTCGAGGACATCGGCAAGCTTGGGCCCTCCCCACTTGGAGGTCGCAGACCACCCCTGCATGCAGGTATGCGTGGCGATGTAGGACGTTTGCGGCAGCTCGCGCAACTGCTCAAGGGTGACGGTCTTTTCGGTGCCGTTGACATCATCGGCCACGGTAATGGCGTAGTTCTCCCAGCCATTGCGCTTGTACTCGGTCCACTCAGGGGATTCCTTCTCCGTCGGCGGCAGGCCGTTGGTCCAGTGGAAGGAGGAAATGGGCATCGGCGAGTCCTTGGTCTCCTTGGGCTTGCGCGGGTGGAAGTGGTTCAGCGAAAGCTTGCGGCCGATTTCGGTGAACGAGACCAAGAAATTATGCGCCCGGGCGCGGTCCGCCAAGGTCCAATAGGACAGGGCAATCCAGAAGATGATGACCGCCACGATGGTGATGACGACGGTGGTAAAGGCCTGCACATAGCGCTCGGTGGAGACGTCACCGAAGACGATGTGGACCATGTTGTACTCGCGGTGCACGAAGAAGACCAGCACCACGTGGACCAGGATGAACGCGGACATCAAGACCATGCCGATAAAGTGCAGCGACCGCGCACCTTGGTGGCCGCCCAGCATCTTTACAAACCACGGGAAGCGCACGCGGATGGCCGGCGACATCCCCAGGCCGGTCACCATCATGAAGGGCGCAACGATGAAGATGACGAAGGCGTAGGCGAGTTGCTGGAGGGCATCGTATGGCGTGAAGTGCTCGATGCCGGGCGCGCTGAGGCTGATATAGACCTTGAAGGTATCCCACGCCTCCGGGATGATGTCCCAGGAGGTGGGGATGAGGCGCTGCCACAGGCCGGTGGCAAAGAGCAGCACGACGTACACCAGGCCATTGAGGACCCACAGCATGACCGAAAGGCCGTGCCAGTGGCGGCCCAGGCCAATGTTTTCGCGGCCCGGCAGCGCCACGACCGGTGACCACGAAAGCTCGTCCATCAAAGAGGTATATACGCCCTCTTCCTTGGGCAGCTTGCGCTTGGTAAAACGCAGCCATTCGGTGCCAGGCGCGCAGTCATTGCGCCACCACAGGCGCGGCATGGAAGAAAGCATTTCCAGCCCGGAGCGCAAGAGCATGCCGATGAGTACAAAGTTGATGAGGTGCGTCGCGCGAAGCCACAAAGGAAAATCGGGGTTTTCGCCGAGAGCCAAGACATAGTCCATGGGGAGCGTCCTAGGGAGATAGTTTATGGGAAAAGGGCTATCTCTATTTTGACGGCTTTTCATGGATTAAACAAGCAGGGCGGATTCTAGGGGTCGTTGCAACGATGATGGTTATTTTGGTGTGATACTACCGGTTTGTGTCAGGGCGTTGCCGAGACAAATTCCTCTGTGCTGCACGCACGAACTTAGCGAGTATGCCGGCATCGCGGGCCAGTGGGGAAGTAGCGGGCAGTTCTGCCAGTATTGCTTGCAGGTGTTTGACTGCGCTGTTGGAGCCGTCTCGCGCGTACTCGTAGTCTCCACCGTGTCCGTGGGCTTTGATGAATAGGGCGCACAGGTGTGCGTCCTGAGCTTCATGAATAATGTCAACCATTCCCCCAGATCTCCTAGTCACCCCTTTTCCAAGTGCTTTTTATTTTTCCCGAAGCCCGCCACGCTATGACCAAGTTAACGACCTGAACGGAGGTTAGCCTCATAATCCAACCGACCCCTTTTTGTTCGGACTCCGCCTGTTTCGTGATGTTTACGTCACTACATTCAGCAGGATCGGGCTTACTACATTCAGCAGGATCGGGCTTCCCAGAGGTGAGAATTGCGATTGTGCATACAAGTCCCATAAAAAGAGGGACAAATATGGGAAACTTTGTCGTACTAGTCACCATAAACAGGCCTATGCCGACTAGCAGTAGGACCACGAAGGGGTCAAGTCCGTTTGAGTGGTGTTTCTACCTTTCGATAGAGCATGCAGTGTGATGGTGTCAGGGGCCAGCACGTGCT
>NZ_JASPIY010000022.1:0-8932 GCF_030232085.1 Corynebacterium sp. MSK073
GCATCCTGGTCAAATTTTCTTGGCATGTTCCAGATTTTCCCATCTACTCAAACGGAACAAAACCTGGGACACTTCATTCCGATCACGCAGAACTTCACGCTTTAAGGTGGCGTTAAATGACTCTGCCAGGGCATTATTGAAGCGTCCTGGGTTTAGTTCCTACCTCAGCTAACGAAGGATTGAACTATGCCTAGAAAATATTCCGTCGAGTTCAAGGAGAAGGCGGTCCATCAGATCATCGAAATGGTCCGCCTGGAGTCTTGCTCACTGCAACGCGCCTACACGGAGGTCGGTGAGCTGCTTGGAGTATCTCACCACACGTTGCGGGCTTGGTACCGTGACAGCGCTTCAGTACGTGATGACTCTGACGCTTCAGGCGGCGAAACAATGGAAGAAGAGCTTGGGGCGTCTGCGCCGAGAAAACCGCGAACTGAAACGAGCAAACGGGATTCTTAAGACTGCTTCGGCTTTTTTCGCAGCGGAACTCGACCGACCCTAAGACCAAATGATCTCTTACATCGACGCGTATAAAGATCAGTTTGGGGCCCGGGTCCATCTGCAGAGTCCTTAAACAAGCAGATCGTGGATTCATCACCTCACGCGGCTACCGCAAAGCCACCACACGTGTTCCCAGCGCAAGAGCCTTAAGCGATAGCCTGCTCATCCCAGAGATACAACGTGTGCATGCGGAAAACTTCTCGGTCTACGGCATCCGCAAAATGTGGCACGCCATGAACCGTGAAGGCTTTCATATCGGCCGCGACAAGACCGCACGTCTGATGAAACTCGCAGGTGTTTCCGGCCGCCGACGTGGACGAACCCCTGTGACAACGATTAGCCCGAAGGCACCGGATCATCGCCCAGACCTTGTACAGCGAGACTTCCGTGCGCAGGCGCCAGGCAGGTTGTGGGTTGGGCGACATTACCTACGTTCGCACCCTGTCAGGATTCGCCTACACCGCATTTGTCGTGGATGTATTCAGCCGAAAAACTGTTGGTGTCGCTACACGATCGACAATGCGCACCGACGCGCTGCCGATGGAGGCTTTGGAGCATGCGTTAACGACTGCAGGGCGAATTCATGGAAACCAGTTAATTCACCATAGCGATCGGGGCAGCCAGTATGTGTCGTGGAAGTATTCCACTGCGCTAGCTGAGTCAGGAATCCGCCCGAGTGTGGGAACAGTCGGCGATTCTTACGACAATGCGCTAGCCGAAACAGTCAACGGTCTCTACAAGGCTGAACTGATTCATGCCCAAGGCCCGTGGACGTCGGTCGGAGAAGTCGAACTGGCCACCTTGCGGTGGGTGCATTGGTGGAACACCAAGCGGCTTCATGAAGCTTTGGACTACGCCACCCCACAGGAAGTAGAAACCGAGTACTATCTCACCCAGCCCATCAACACAGGGCCGTAAAAGAAGCGGAACTAAACCCAGGACGCTTCATGCGAAAGACACCACAGATCCACGCGCGGATTTAATGCTAGGCATTTTAGGTTCGTTTGCGGAGTTTGAGCGGGCCATTATCCGCGAACGCCAAGCAGAGGGGATTGCGCTGGCGAAAAAGGCAGGAAAGTACAAAGGCCGCAAGCCTGCTCTTAGCCCGCAGCAAGTAGCGGAGATTAAGCAGCGCACAATGGCAGGGGAGTCGAAAGCAGCCTTGGCACGGGAATTCGGAGTCACTCGCCCTACTGTGTATCGGGCGTTGAAGAACGCATAGATGCGGCGATGGGGGCGGGTGAATATACGCCCCACGGCGCTTGCCACATGGCAGGACATTTACGGTTCCAGGCACGCCTACAGGTAGCCTTACGCACATTTCCCCTCGTGGGCGGCTTTTACAAGGGCTGGCGAAGGCACGCCCCCAGGTCTCGCTAGCGTGTGGTTTTACCTGCACTTTCTCCGCCTGGGCAACGTTCACCGAATAAAGAGAAAGGGCGCCCCCACCTTGAAGAATCGGAGCTGTCGACGCCGACGATAATCGGAGCTGGACCGGTGAGAAATGTCAAGTCAGGTTCCTTCCTAAAAGGTCATGTGGTGGGCGGACGAGGTATCAGCTTGGGCGGAGACTGCAGGATGTGGTTCCCTATCAGAGGTGGACGAGTTCGATGCCTGCAAGTGCGATGCCTGTGACGAGAATGGTTGAGGCTGCGGCCAGGATGAAGGGTCGGGCTCCGACCCGGATGAGGTTGCGGATCTTCACCCCACATCCCAGTCCAAACATTGCGGCGGACAACAAAGCCGTTTGCGCGAGGCTTCCTGCGTGGATGAGGCCCTCGGGCAGGTCCAGTGTGGAACGGAGCACGATCATGACCAGGAAGCCAATGATGAACAGTGGGACGATCGCAGGACGCTTTTCATCGGGTTTGACGTTTCCTGACCGGCGTTGGCGAATGCTCAAAATCGCGACGATCGGGGCGAGCAGCAGGACGCGGGCGAGTTTGACGATGACGGCGACAGCCAGCGCCCCGCCGCCGATTATTCCTCCGGCGGCGACAACCTGAGCGATCTCGTGGATGGAGCCACCGGCCCACATGCCGTTGAGTTCAGGCTCCATGCCCAGCAGCTGGCCGAGCAAGGGAATCGCCGGAATCATGAGTGTGCCGAAGATGACCACCAAGGCCACGGCGGTGACCACGTCCTCTTCGTCTGAGTCGGTGACCCCTTCGACTCCGGCCACAGCGGCGGCGCCGCAAATAGAGAAACCACATGCTATGAGCAGAACCTGGGCGGAACGCATCTTCATCAGCCGCCCGATCAGGATGGTTCCGAAAATGCCTCCGGCCACGATGCACACGATGACCACGAGCATGGGCGCACCGAGGGAGACAATGTCTGAGAGCACCAGTTGCAGGCCCAGGAAGACGATTCCCAATCGGAGCAGCTTCTTGGAAGCCAGCGTCAGTCCCGGTGCCGTGGACTCGGGTAGGCGAACCACGTTGGTCAGGGCGATGCCGAGCACGATCGCGACGATCAGTGGGCTGACACCGGGAAGGAAGACGTTAACGGTCATCGCGATTGCCACAGCGACCGCACACAAAAGCAACCCGGGGGAATATTTTTTCAGTGCGTAGGAGCCGCGGCGGGCTGTTATGAGATCTGTCTGTTGTATTTGCGTTGACATACTTCCATACTTCACTGATCCCCGTCAGCCCGCTAGACGGCAATTTCGCATCATGGTATATGCTTTTGATATGAGCGAAGCTTGGCCGAACCTTCAAGTACTGGAACTCTTCGTTGCCGTGGTGGACGAAGGCAGCGTGGGGGCAGGCGCACGGAAAGTGGGGATGGCGCAGCCCAACGCAAGCCGAGCCATCGCGGAGCTGGAGACGGGGATGAAAACGGCTTTGCTTGAGCGCAGCCCCCGCGGTTCGGAACCGACGGCACTGGGGTTGTTGCTGGCTGTTCAAGCCCGTGAACTACTTGATGCCGGGCAACGCTTCAACGATTGGTCACGGTCTAGCCGCAGCAACGAAACGTTGGAACTTCGTGTGGGGGCCAGCATGACCATCGCAGAAACCCTGCTACCGGTCTGGCTGACAGAGTTGAAACGTCGATTGCCGCCGGTCCGCATCGAGGTGCAGGTGCTGAATTCGGCGCAGGTTCTCCAAGAAGTGCAAAGGGGCATTCTTCAACTGGGTTTCGTTGAGACCCCGAACGTTCCCATGCGGTTGAATGCCCGGGTCGTCCAAGAGGATGAGTTGCTGGTAGTTGTCGCTCCCAACCATGAATGGGCGAACCGTACGAGCAGGATCGGTTTGCAAGAGCTGGCGGAAACCCCCTTGGTTGTCAGGGAGCCTGGCTCAGGTACCCGCGAGGCGCTGCAAGAGGTGTTGGCTGGGGCCGTCACTGTCGAGCCGATGCAGGTGCTTGCCAGCAACGCCGCGGTGCGCGTTGCTGTTGCTTCCGGGGCGGGTCCTGCTGTCCTGAGCGAACTCGCCCTTCGTAGCCAGCTCGAGAGCGGGGACCTGTTGCGCGTTCCCTTTGAGGGTCAAGGGATCAGCCGCCCCCTGACGGCCGTCTGGTCAGGACCTCGACGATTGACAGGAGTCGCGGCCGAACTGGTCGCTGTGGCCGCTGCCAAACCGTAGCCGGTGGCAGCAAGTCCCGTCTTCGAAGAAGTCATCAGCATCCGTACAAGATGCTCCCCCTGTAGTCCCGAGCCCCAAGCAGTGCCCGTGCCTTGGGCGGTCTGACATGCCAACCCTTCCGGCTCAACATCGTCCGCCTCTTACCCGCAAGCCATGAATTAAATACGGGGTAGAGAGTTGTAAATAACCCGGACCGGCTGAGAATTCGGCAAGGCAGCACCTTCTTGAATCCGCATGGTTCCTCGGCCATGTGCTTTACTCTCGTCTGAGCACGAGTTTGCCTCGAGCCCTCCGGGTCTGTACTTTCGCCAGGGCAGCCAGGGCATCTGCAAACGGATAAACCTGCTCAAGCTCCAAATGAATCTCCCCTGCGGCGATCTGCTCCATGAGTTGCACCAAATCATCGAGAACGTCCATTTGATAGGGGACCCCGTTATGTGTATGCCACGTTCGGAGATGTGTGCATCTCCGGAGATCGACACCAATGTTCCACCGTCCTTCACGACGGGCAAACTTTCCGCCGAGGTGCCCGGTTGCACCGCCAAGACAGCGTCGACGCCATTGGGCATCCACTCCAGGATCTGCTCGCGCCAATGGGGGTTGCCGTAGTCAACTACCTTGTGCGCGCCGAGCGAAAGCATGTAGTCGTGATTGGGTTTCGACGCGGATGCGGCAACGTGCCATCCGCGTTGGCGTGCAAGTTGGATGGCGACCGTGCCGATCGCCCCCGAGCCACCAGCAATGAAGAGCGACCCGTCAACGGGCGCTGAACTGCAGGTTTGGCTTCCAAACGAAAAGGACGCCCCACCCGCCAAAAAATTGAACTGGCCCCCAAATCAGCCCATGGGATGATGGGACACTGCGACCAGGCGGGTTACTATGTAGAAAGGTAATTTCCCATTTACAAGGAGAACACGCTTTATGACTGATGCCGCGGCGCGCGCCGTTGACTTGTTTAAGCAATACGGAAGCGATGATACGGCGGTTATCGCCCTTGATCACGTTTCCATTGAGTTTGGAAAGAACCAATTCACGGCCATTATGGGCCCTTCGGGCTCGGGCAAGTCCACGTTGATGCACACGATGGCAGGGTTGGACTCTGCTAGCTCTGGTTCGGCGTTTATCGGTGATACCGATATGTCGCACCTCAATGACAAGGAAATTACGGCGTTGCGTCGTGACCGCTTAGGATTTATTTTCCAGTCCTTCAACTTGGTCCCTACCTTGACGGCTGCGGAAAACATCACGCTGCCGACTGATATCGCGGGCAAGGACGTCGACAAGCAATGGTTTGAAGAAGTCACCCGTCGCCTGGGGCTGGCGGAGCGTTTGGAGCACCGCCCGGCTGAGCTGTCTGGTGGTCAGCAGCAGCGTGTCGCCTGTGCTCGCGCCTTAGTGTCGCGGCCGGAGATTATTTTTGGCGATGAGCCTACGGGTAACTTGGATTCCAATTCTTCGGCCGAGGTATTGGATATTCTGCGCACTGCGGTGGACCAGGATAACCAGACTGTGGTCATTGTGACGCACGATGCTAAGGCGGCGTCGTACGCCGATCGTGTTGTTTTCCTTGCTGATGGCAAGCTCGTTAATGAACTGCAGGATCCAACGATGGAGGCCATTCACAATGTAATGGCAGAGATTGAGGGTTAAATGGCACGCGGAAACGCAATGCGCAGGGTATCCGTGCGCAATGTTTTGGCGCATAAATTGCGCCTTGGCCTGACAATTCTGGCGGTGGTTTTGGGCACCGCCTTTATTGCTGGCTCTTTCATGTTCACTAACTCATTGAAGGCCACTTTTGATTCTGCGGTGGATAACCAATTCCGCGGGGTAGACGCGGTGGTCAGTGAGAACGATGACAGCGACCAGAAGCTGGATGAAGGGCTGCGCAAGCAGCTGCTTGATGATGACGACGTTAAAAACATCAACGTCGCTGACTCGCAGACTGTGGTTGTTGCCGATGAAAACTCGGAGGCCTTCCAAACCCAAAGCGGTACTGCGAGCCTCGTGCCGTACTATTCCGCGGATAAAACCGTCGGTGGCGCGAGCGAACTCACGGAAGGCGATGAGCCAAAGGCCAAAGATGAGGTAACGATCAATTCGTCCGCTGCGGAGAAATACGATATCTCCGTTGGTCAGAAGCTTTTGGTGGTTCATCCGGATAGCCAGGATGAGGTTAAGGTTACGGGCATCGTGGAGCCGCCGGTGGAGCAGGGCGATAGCATCGAGCTGCGCATGGATGAGTCGGATTACCTGGAGCGCTTTGGTGATCCCTCTCAGCTGAAGGTCTCTGCCGCCGATGGTGTGGAGGCAAATGCGCTTGTTGATGACCTCAATGACAAGTTCGACATCAAAGCCGAGTCCGGTGAGCGCCTTGCAGAGCAGACCAGTGAGGCAATGACCGAGGCATTGAAGTTTGTGAACTACTTCCTCGTTGCCTTTGGTCTAATCGCCTTGTTGGTGGGCACCTTTATTATTGCCAATACGTTCTCCATGATCGTGGCCCAGCGCATCAAGGAGTTCGCGCTCTTGCGTGCTTTGGGCGCGTCGCGCCGCCAGATCACCAATTCCGTTGTGGTGGAATCCGTCATCGTGGGCGTTCTGGGATCCATCGTCGGTGTCGTTGCCGGCGTGGGATTGGTCGCCGTGATCAAAGCGGTTATGGGCGCCAACGGTATGGACATTGGCGGTGGCCTGGGCCTGAGCGTTTCCGCTGTGGTAGTCCCGATCATTTTGGGCACGATTGTCACTGTGGTCTCCGCATGGGCCCCGGCACGGCGCGCGGGTGCTGTGGAACCGGTTGAAGCGATGCGCACGACGGAGTCGGCCTCCGGTTCTTCGCTGAAGGTCCGCACGATTTTCGGCGCGATCCTCATGATCGGCGGCATTATTGCGGCGTTTGCGGGCGTGCTTAGCGATGCCGAAACGAACGTCCGCGCCATCCTCGTCGGCCTCGGCGCCGTCGGGGTGATTATCGGCTTCTTCTTGGCAGGACCGGCGCTCTCTTTGCCGCTGGTGCCAACGCTGGGTAAGGCAATTGGGGCGCCTTTCGGGTCCATCGGCAAACTGGCCGCTACCAACTCGCGGCGTAACCCGCGCCGCACTGCCGCCACGGCCTTTGCCCTGACCTTGGGCGTGGCATTGGTCACGAGCATCGGCATGCTGGGCCAGACAATGAAGGCTTCCATCTCGGATACGGTGGACCAAACTATTACGTCGGACTACATCTTGTCCGGTCCAAGCTCCGGAAGCTTCCCGACGCCGAAGGAAACCGGCGAGCGTGCCGCAGAGGCAGACGGTGTGGATAAGGTCATTACCGTTGGCTCGGCACCGGTTGCCGTGGACGGTCAGGCCTCCTTGGACTTTGGCACTGGCGGTTTGTTTACCGTGACGGTGGATGCTGACCCCACCTCGATGCTGGCGATGAACATGGTAGAAGGCGATGCCAATATTGAAGGCGGCTTTGCCGCCACGGAAGACTTTGCCAAAGAAAATGGCTGGAAGGTAGGAGAGACCTACGAGGTTACCGGCAGCAAGCCGGGCAAAACTGCGGAAGCCAAACTGGTCGGTACCTTTGAGCCCATCGAGACCATTCAAAATATGGTGGTTTCGCAGGACGTGGCAGAAGAAGTTGCCGCTGACGGAGAATTCTCCGTGCAGATGGTGGGCGTATTAGGTAAAGAAGGCTACGACAAGGAAGAGCTACGCCAGAACCTCGAGGATGCCGTCAAGGATCTCGTGGTGGTGCAGGTCAACACCGGTAAGGAATATGCGGGTCAGGCCGCTGGCTTCATCGACCAGATGCTGGCCATTCTCTACGGTCTTCTCGCACTCGCCGTGATCATTGCCGTGCTGGGCATTGTCAATACCTTGACCTTGGGTGTTATCGAGCGCCGCCAGGAGATTGGCATGTTGCGTGCGGTGGGTACGCAGCGCCGCCAAATCCGCCGGATGATCACGCTGGAGTCGGTGCAGATTTCGCTCTTTGGCGCGATCATGGGCATCCTCATCGGCCTCGGCTTGGGCTGGTCCTTCATCGAGATTCTTAATGACCAAGGCCTTGGGGATGCCGAGGTTCCGTGGGGCATGCTGGTGATCATGCTGCTGGGATCCGCGGTTGTGGGCGTCATCGCAGCAGTATGGCCATCGCAACGCGCGGCAAAGACCCCGCCGCTGGAGGCGATTGCGGATTAATGCTTGGACATCCAGGCCTTGACCGCATCCGTGGTCTTGAGGTCTGGAAGGTAGGCGTGCACGGTCGCTAGACCGATATTAGGAAGTTTCAGCTCGTCGTCGTAGCACAGGAACCAAGGGTGCTCTTCGGGCTGGAACTTCTTTTTGCTTGCTGCCAGGCTTTGGAATCCATATAAGGGCTCTACTTCTTTGCCTAGCCGGTGCAGGAGGTTATCGAGCCACGTTGGCGCTGCGGCTTCGCCGGCGAGGGGAGCGCCGGATAAAGAAATCCAGGCGCAGCCCTCGGAGTGGGCGATGAGCATGGCTTCTGAAATAAGTAGTTCCATGACACCTTTGAATCCATGTTCATTGCGGCGCATGACGTCGAGCGTGTATCCCGCTATGCAACCTTTTCAAAGACCGGCATCCAACTGGTCAGGCCGTGGAGCGTACCGTCTTGGTCTTCGGCTACAAGGAGGCGGGTGCCGGGGACTTTCATCTCTTCTAGTCCGCCGAGGGTAAAACCCATTTCGGGGAGGGCCTTGTCTGCCACCCATTCCTCACTCAGCGCGGTTATCTTGGCAATGGTGGCTGACGCGGGCTTGTTTTAGGGACCGGTAAGGCGGTACCAGGTACCGGGGTGGCGGTAGCCGCCCGGTAGCCGGTTT
>NZ_JASPIY010000023.1:0-8754 GCF_030232085.1 Corynebacterium sp. MSK073
GACTCACAATGAACATCCTCTCCTACGGACACAAAATCCGCACTAATCGGGTGTCCACTAAACGAGGGTAACCTCACCTTTTTGGTTGTTCATGTTTCAGCTTCTCTACACATTCAAAGGACAACTGCACAATGACCTAAAGCAGGCCGACTTGGCCTCAGTGGCTGCGCTTACCGCCATCCATTTGCATTTAATTGTCAATAAGCGTCGACGGGGATAGGCTGAGTGCATGGCACACGAGCACCACGACCACGATCACTCCAGCACGCCGCTGCGCGCACTCTTGATTGCGCTAGGCATTACCGGCACCGTCTTCTTCGCGGAGCTGATCGGCGGCTGGTTGGCGGGTTCGATGGCGCTGATGGCGGATGCGATGCACATGCTTTCCGACGCTGCGGGGTTGATCATCGCGGTGTTAGCGGTGTTGGTTGGGCGCCGACAAGCATCGGCTCAGGCCACGTACGGCTACCGACGAGTGGAGGTGCTTGCTGCACTGGCGAACGCAGTGATGGTGCTGGCGATCTCGGTGTGGATTGTCGTCGAGGCGGTGCGCCGCCTGCAGAGCCCGGCCGAAGTGCAGGGAAAAACGATGCTGATCATCGCGGTGATCGGCCTGGTGGCGAATGCGCTATCGGCGTGGGTTCTGCACCGGCACCGCAAATCCTCGATCAACGTGGAGGGCGCGTTCTTGCACGTGTTAGTGGATATGCTCGGCTCTGTCGCAGTAATCGTGGCCGGCATCGTGGTACTGACCACGGGGTTTGTGGCGGCGGACGTGATCGCCTCCCTAGCGATCGCGGCGATGGTGCTGCCGCGCGCCTGGCAGCTCATGCGGCTTTCGACGAGCGTGCTGCTCGAGCAAGTCCCGGCGGACTTCGACGCCAGTGCGATCGAGCCCGCGCTGCGGCAGGTCGAGGGCGTTGCTGACATCCACGACCTGCACCTGTGGAGCCTGGACGGCGTGAACGTGCTCACGACCGTGCATATCGTGCGCGACGGCACCGTCGGCACCGGCCCGCTGTTGGATGCCGCCCAGCAGGCCCTGCGCGAACACGGTATCGAGCACTCCACCATCCAGATTGAGCACCCAGAGCACGAATCCCACGAGACGGTGTGCTGATTCCCTTCTAACCTGACTTAGGCCAATTTTGTGCGGAAGTTCGCGGCCGGTGATTACTTGGATGGTGGCAGTGAGGTCGGGCGGGAATGGTACGGCGGCGTGAATGGTTTCGCCGCCAACGACGAGTTGAAAGCTGCGGTATTTCTTGAGTGTTCTCACGAGGCGTTTGATGAAGTGACCACTGCGGGTCTCCATCAGGTGGGTCACGGCTAGTGCTGCCATCACAATATTGAGATGTGCTGTGATCGAGTTTTGTTTCCTCGCATAGATTGGGCGTGCTTTCAGGTCTGATTTCGACATCCGATACGACATTTTCAATGTGGAATAGCCTGCGGTAATGCCCGATAACCTCCTGGGCGGGAAGAGCGGTCAGGTCGGTTTCATAGCCTTTAATTCCGGCTAGGGCTCGGTGTTTGGCAGCGAGAGCGTAGTTGACCTTCTTGTTCGGGGTGGAAAGATCGAAATAGCGGTTGCGCTTAATGGCGATTGCGCCGTCAACAGCGCGTTTGGCTTTTGCGACTTGCTCTTTGATTCCGCGCAGGCCGCGTCTGGCCCGATCATAGGAGTACTGGAAGTGGGTCACCGTATTCGGGGTTGTGTGTTTGCGCGCATCGCTTGCCGAGGCTTGTGTCCAGATCTGGCCGTGGGCGTAGGCTTCACCAGGGATTTCCCGCCGCCAGGTTTCAATCACCTCAGGCACGGTGGGGTTTCACCGACAAAATGTAGTGCAGACCTGCATCTATCAATGCTTGCTTGTTCGGAGGGTGTCAAGTTGTTTGTGTGTGGGGCTAGGTTTATAGGTATTTGTCGAAGCTGTCGGGGTAGGCCACGGCCATTTGGTTAATGGCTTGTTTCCAGCCGGAAACTCGGGCTCCTTCCATGAGTCTGCCGGCTGTCGCTGAGACTCGTTTGCCTTGCTTTGCCCTCTTTGCGGCTCGTTTGTCTTCGATGTTGCAGATCATCAACCACAGCGTCTTTATCGCTGATTCATCGTTGGTGAACTGCACCCTGTTGCGGGTAGCTTTACGCAGCTGGTTGTTGAACGACTCAATGGAGTTCGTCGTATAGATGACCTTCCTGGCTGCTGGTGGGAACTGCAAAAATGGCACGAATCTATCCCATGCGTCCTGCCAGACCTTGACCGACTGAGGATACTTCACACCCAGCTCGGAGGCCTCGAATTCGTCTAAGGCCGCCTTAGCTGTGGGCTCGTCTGCGGCGGTGTAGACCTTTTTCAACGCGGCTGATACAGCGCGGCGATCCCCATAGGCCACCCATCGATTCGCAGCACGAATTAAGTGCACGATACAGGTTTGCACCATAGAGTTCGGCCAAGTTGCCTCCACTGCCTCTGGTAGGCCTTTCAGCCCGTCACAGCAGACGATAAAGACGTCTTTGACCCCACGATTGGCCAGGTTGGCGCATACCTGCGCCCAGAAGGAAGCACCTTCTTCTTTGGCAATCCACAATCCCAAAATATGCTTGATCCCGTCGAGGTCCACCCCGATTGCCATGTACGCAGACTTGTTAACTACCCGGCCGCCGTCGCGGACTTTAATGCGCAACGCATCCAGGAATATCACGGGGTAGAACTCGTCTAACTGGCGGTTTTGCCAGATCATGACCTCGTCGAGGACGGCGTCGGTGACTGCGGAGATCGTCTCATGGGAGATATCAACCCGCATCGCAGTTGCCATATGATGCTGGATATCCCTAATGGTCATGCCGCCGGCATATAAGCTGACAATCATATCGTCAACATCTGTCAGCCGCCTGGAGCCTTTGGGCATCATAGTAGGAACAAACGTGCCGTTTCTGTCTCGTGGAACATCAATGTTTACTGGCCCGTAGTTAGAATCCACGGTCTTTGGATACGACCCGTTGCGGTAATTGTCTGTTCCAGCAGTAGCTTTAGCTGCTCTATCGCCGGGCTCATAGCCTAGGTGGGCATCCATTTCAGCATTCAAACCCCGGGTAATTGAGGCTTGCAACATGCCCCGAACTAGGTCATTGGCATCCGTTGTCGACGTGCCTAGCTCATCAATCAGTTTCGCGATTTCTGGGTTAGCAAGCAGCTTCTTTTCAATCGCATCAATCTTGGCCTTATCAGCTTAGATCTCGTCTCGCCATAGTAGTCATTCTGGTTCATCTCCTTATGCGGGTTAGGTTCCCACACACAAACCATTAGACACTCTCAGGTTTCCTTACCGGCATCAACTGAACCGCCCATGAAGTTGTGAAAAGCCGCTGCCGCAGGGACTCGACCACGTTAGCGCGACAGAAATTTGAAGTGCCCCGGGTTTTGTTCCTAGGACATTTCAGTGAGCTTTGTTCATCGGAGCCCACGGGGACACTGGAGACTACAAGTACACGTTAGACGCCGCCAGTAGTGCCGCCAAACACTTACGGCACTACTGGCGGAACTTCCTGCCGCTTCCCCACTAGCGCGCGGCGCCGGCACACTCTCAAAGTTCGTGCGCAAGGCGCAGCGAAATCTATCTCAACAGCGCCCCGCAGATAACCCGGACGAACTTCTAGACCTGGCCACCAGTCTCAAAGAAAAGCTGGAAGGGCAAATTCTAGTGGCCAGCCGGGCGCACACGGGCAACGGAGACGCTCTGGTCAGCGCGGCCCTCGTGTTCGATATCTACTCCAGCGATTTGCTTTGCCGTGGGGCAGACCACCGGGGTAATGAGGTTGATGCCGCGTTCGCGCAGCTTCTCAGACTCCACCGCGATGATGGGGGTGCCGGCGCGGACGACATCGCCCTTGTCCACGAGCTTAGTAAAGCCCTCGCCCTTCAATTCCACGGTATCGATGCCGATGTGAATGAGCAGGTCAAGACCTTCTTCAGTCCGCATGCCAAAGGCATGGCCGGTCTTGAAGACCATCGTGATGGTGCCATCTACTGGGGCACAGACATCGAAGGCATCGATCTCGGTAGGAATGACGGCGAAGCCTTCGCCCACCATGCCCTGAGCAAAGGACTCATCGGGGACCTCGGAGAGAGGCACGACGGTTCCCTCGAACGGGGCGCGGAGCTCCACATCGGTCCCGATTTTCTCTGCGGGGAGAGAATCTTCGCTAGGCTTCGCCGGCGCCGTAGCTACCGCTGCAGAGCCGGTGCGCAGCTGTTGGTTGACCTCGTCAAACATGAACTGCACGGAGGGGCCCACGATGACCTGCACGTTCTTTTCGGAGGGGTGGATGACGCCGGAAATCCCGGCGCGCTTGATAGTGGGGTCATCGACAAGCGCGCGATCCTTCACACCCACGCGCAGGCGGGTGGTGCAGTAGTCCAAGGAATCGATATTGTCCTTGCCGCCGAGACCCTCGATGATGCGGGAGGCGGAAGCGGCGGTCTTATCATCGCCTGCGGCGGCATCGTCGTCTTCAGGGGCGTCCTCGTCATCGCCGCGGCCCGGGGTCTTCAGGTTAAACCAGCCGATGAGGTAGTAGAATATAACGAAATACAGGGCGAAGAAAATAACGCCCATAATTAGGAGCATGTACCACTTATTCGCTAGCGGGTTTTGCGAGGACAACAGCATGTCCACGAAACCTGCGGAGAAGCCGAAGCCCGCGGTCCATTCCATCGTGGCGGCGATAAAGACGGAGAGGCCGGTCAGCAGCGCGTGCACCACATAAAGCAGCGGGGCGACGAACATAAAGGAGAACTCCAGTGGCTCAGTCACGCCGGTGAAGAAGGAAGCTAGGGCGCCTGCGGCCATGAGGGAGCCGATGACCTTGCGGCGGCCCTTGTCCGCGCGCAGGTACATGGCCAGGGCGGCACCTGGCAGGCCGAACATCATGATTGGGAAGAATCCGGCCTGGTAGCGCCCAACAACTCCGTCCACGGTGCATTGTCCGTTTTCCCAAATACCAGGGCACTCTGCGGCGGAGGTAGCCGCGGCGGCCGCGTCGATAGTGGATTGGCCGGATTGGAAGTTACCGATGTCGTTAATACCAATAACGTCGAACCAGAACACGGAGTTCAGTGCGTGGTGCAGACCCGTCGGAATGAGCAGGCGGTTGGCCACGCCGTAGATGCCCGCACCCGCAGCACCGAGGCCCTGGATGGAGGTACCGAAGTTGAAGAGCGCGTGGTAAATGAAGGGCCATACGAAGTAGAGGATGGCGGAAACCACGATGGCGAAAAGCGCAGTGAGGATGGGGACGAGGCGGCGGCCAGAGAAGAAGGCCAGGAAGTCCGGCAGCTTAGTGCCATGGAAGCGGTTATAGATCATCGCCGCCATGATGCCTGCAAGGATGCCGAAAAGAACGTTGCCGTCACCGACTGCATTCCAACCTTCAGCCGCCCATTCGACGGCTTCGTCGCCCGTAAGAGCCTCGGGATCTTCGATGCCGCGATAGCCGGCCACCGCGTCGGGGCCCAAGAGCTTCATGAAGGTGGCATACGCCAGGAAACCGGACAGTGCGGAGGCACCATTGGAGTCTTTGGCCAGGCCAAAGGCGATGGCTACGGCGAAGATCCAGCCCAGGTTATCCAGCACGGCACCACCGGAGCTGACGAGCAGCTGCGCGACCACGTTATCCTGGCCGGCAACGCTGGCTATCCAGTAGCCAACGCCGCCGAGGATCGCCGCGACAGGCAGTACTGCCACGGCGCCCATCAGCGCCTTTCCGAGCCGCTGCAGCGGCCCCATAATATTGAGTTTCACGGGAGGAGTCCTTTCAAAGGTGTAAAGAGGTAAAAGAGGGCTTTAGTGCGGGCGGTGCTCATCCACAAAGCGGTAGTACTCGTGATCTTCCAGCTGGGAAGCCGCGTCTTCATCGAGAATCACCGTGGCCCGCTGGTGTAGCTGGAGGACCGAGGCCGGGCAGTGCGCGGACAGCGGGCCCTCCACCATGTCGCGGACCGCGCTGGATTTTTCAGTCCCAGTGGCCAGCAGCAATAGGTGGCGGGCTTCGCTGATGGTGCCGAGCCCCTGGGTTAGCGCATAGCGAGGAACACTGTCCGTGTTCTCGAAGAAGCGGGCATTATCCTGCACCGTCCGCGGGTGCAGCGTTTCCAGGCGCGTGCGCGATTGCAAGGAGCTGGAGGGCTCATTAAAGCCGATGTGCCCATTGCCACCGATGCCAAGCAGCTGGATATCGATGCCGCCAGCATGGCGAATGGCCTGGTCATAGGCGGCTGCGGCGCGGTCCGAGTCCGCGGCATCGCCCTCGGGGCTCTGCACTAACTCATCGATGAAGTCGACGTGGCTGGTAAATACGCGGCGGATGGTGGAGTAATACGACTGCTCATGGGAGCGAGCCAGCCCCACGTATTCATCGAGGAGGAAGGCGCGGCTGCGAGCGAAACTCACCTCCTGGCGCTCGTAGCGGGCGGTGAGTTCTTGATACATCGCTACCGGAGTAGAACCCGTGGCCAGCCCCAAGGTGGCCCCGGCGTTGGCATAGCGGACGAAGATATCGGCGGCGGCAATAGCCACCTCTGCTGGTGTGGAACGAATGAGGATATCCATGCAGTGCTTTCCTAACGTAAATCAGTATCTGTCGCGGCGGCGATGTCGATACCATCAGCGATGACTCGCACAGGTTCGAATCGAGCATTCAGGCCCACGAGGTTGGCGCGCTTACCGGGAGCCAAACGGCCCACGTCCTTATCCCCCAACACGTCCGCAGCCGTGGTGGAAGTAAACCGAACCGCTTCCTCTGCGCCGTGGCGCGCGGCAAAACGCGCAAATTGCTGCGCCAAGGTGGAGGTTCCACCGGCGATGGCGCCGCTGTCCACCCGCGCCACGCCATCGGTCACGGTAACGGGCAGGGAGCCCAGCTCATAGGAGCCATCGGCCATGCCGGCAGCGGCCATCGCATCGGTGACCGCAAAGGAGCGGCGGTTATAGGCCATATCCACGGTGCCATCGGCAAGATGCACGCCATCGGCAATAAGCTCTACCCCCGCATCGCCCGCTTTCGAGCCGGTGAGTAGCGCGGCCACCGTGCCGGGTGCACGGTGGTGGATGGGCGGCATGGCGTTAAAAAGGTGGGTGCCGGTCACGGTGACGCCCAAGTCTTTCGCCTGCTCCATGATCCGCAGCGTGGTCTCATAATCGGCTTCGGTATGGCCCAAGCTGGCGATAATATCGTGTTCTGCACAAACCTCAAGGATCTCTGCAGCGGCCTGGGTTTCTGGGGCGAAAGTAATGGACCGCAGGTGGCCGCGGGCGGCGTCGATCACCGCGCGGAAAAAGTCTGGGTCTCCCGGCACGATGCGCGATGGATCCTGCGCGCCACATTTGGCCGCGGCGATAAACGGGCCTTCCATATGGATGCCGGCGATATCCCCCTCATCTGCCAGCGTGGCAAGCAACTCCGCCCGCGCGCACAGCTCCGCTTGCGTCCCAGAAACCATGCTGGCTATCAGCGTGGTGGTGCCGTGGGCGCGATGAAAGCGCGCGGCGGCGCGGCACTGGTCATAATCACCATTGGGAAAGCTTCCACCATTGCCGCCGTGATTGTGCAGGTCCACAAAACCTGGAACCCACAGCAAAACGTTTGGGTCACCGGCTTGCCAGGCCGCGTGCGCTGCGGGGACATCGCCAAGCGAGATGTCTTCAATGCGCCCGCCAAAGTTCAGCGCACCAGCGCGCAGCTCGACGTTCTCGTCGATGTACAGGCCTTCTACGCGGCCCTTCGTCTGTGTCTGCATATTTCGTTCACTTTTCTGTTGTGTGGGCAGGCACCATCCCATAAACGCGCCGATATCCCAGCGCAGCACTATGTTATAACCTATTGGTACCATACCCCAGTGTCAATGATGTCACTTTCACTTTTTTATGTGAGATTTTCGAGGACTATCGACTGTGATGCTCAACTTCGTTTAGGCATAGACCCGCACCAGCCACTGGACTACATTGATCTTTAGGAAGTATCGCTTGCCGATGCCACCTCTACCCTCGGCTTCTCTCTAGCAAGCGCGCTACCTACGCCAACCACCGCGTCACGTCAGGAGAACGTAAATATGGATTTAAAACCAGAAACTATTGTTTCTAATATTTTAAGCGATATTGCGGAAGTAAATGATTGGGCCAGCATTGCTGATGCCACCGGCGCTAATGACATAAACTCTTCCCACGCCACCCCTGACGAGGTTTTCACCATCCTCACTGCTGTTAAAAATAGTCCCGATTTGGCCCTCGGAACTGTCACAAATGAGTTCAAGGATTTCCCTGATAGCTGGTCGCCGCGTGATATAACAGACCGGATCTTTGCCTCGTCAGATCCCACCCTCTCGATGATGGATATCTTTATGCGCCCGACCAATGAATGACCTACGGAAGAATAGAGATGAAAACTGACCACGTATTGAAGTGCCCCGGGTTTTGTTCCTAGGCATTTGCCTTGTTTTCCATTATTGCCTGTTGTGGGGTCTTCTTCCAAAATTCGGATTCCACTTCGACCGGGGTTCGGTATCCCAGGCTTTGGTGGAGCCTTGTCTCGTTCCACCATGACACCCACTCGAACGTCGCGATTTCTACCTCTACAACGTCATCCCACCTGCGGGTATGGATTAGCTCGTTCTTATGAGGGGCCGTTAACGTTTTCAGCCAGAGCATTGTCATAAGAATCCCCGACAGTTCCGGTGGAAGCTGTAATGCCGTGCTGGG
>NZ_JASPIY010000024.1:0-8204 GCF_030232085.1 Corynebacterium sp. MSK073
GCACGTGCTGGCCCCTGACACCATCACACTGCATGCTCTATCGAAAGGTAGAAACACCACTCAAACGGACTTGACCCTTGCTTAAGCGCAGACAAGAAATATTTCCCCCCCACCACCAGATCTCATAGCACTTTTTAAAGGTAGGTTCACCTCACTCAAGATCTACCTCCCCGTTTTCTCCTGCGCATACTTACCCTCACGACGGTGGGGATGGTTTATCTACACCTGCTGGGTTTACAGGAATACAGGTGCGGTAAAGCTGTATTCCTGTAAAACCTTATTTGTTGTTGCGGACGTATTCTTCGAGGTAGTTGCTGACAATCTCGCGAATGGTCATGCCTTTTTGCGCGGCGATGACTTTGAGTTCTGCGTGAAGTTCGCGGTCAATTTCGACGGTCATCTTCTTGACGTAGTCGCGGCCGGTGGGTTGATGGAATGCACCTCGTACTGTTTTCTTCTCCGCGGTCGGGGCCGGCCTTGCGGATTTCTTTGAGGAGGTTCGCGGGCCTTGCTGGGCCCTGGCGCGTTCTTTGCTGGTGCTCATTTCATCATCTCCATGAGTTCGTCTGCGGCTTGTTCATAGCCGTGCATTTCTGGGCCTGGGCAGTAGCCGAAGGCTAGGTGCATGTCCTCGCGTAGCGGGATTTCGGTTTTAAAGTGGGGCATTTGTTCTGTATCAAGTGCTTCTCGTGCAGCATCAAGAGCACTGGTGCCCTTCCTAGCGAACGTCAGCAGGACTGCATGCGGTGTTCCGCTAACTGCGTCGCGCAGTTCCCACACACGAGAAAGGTCAGCTGCAGCAGAACGGGTCGGAAGAATGATGAAATCACTGACAGCGATTGCTGCTTCGATAGCGTTCTCGTCTCCTGGTGGCACATCAATAAACATGAACTCATCGTCCCCGACGAGTGCCGCCTGCCTATCAACACGCTTGGGAATAGACAATTCAACCCCAAACGGTAAAGGGTCGCCTCCATCTTCCGCGCGTTCAGACCATTCCAGAGCTGAACCCTGCCGGTCTAAGTCTGTGACAGTCACGGTCTTTCCTCGGTGGGCGAAAACCGTAGCGAGAAACATCGTTGTAGTGGTCTTGCCAACGCCACCCTTGGCGTTAATGGCAGTAATAATCATGGCTTCTCCTAGGTGGATACGTCATTACGTCTATTAGTTTACAGATTTCAGTAAATACTGTTTTACATCTATACAGGTCTACAGTTGTATAGTTTACTGTAAATACTAAAAGTGCTGGCAGATGAGTCTTTTGCTTCTTTTTATCGTCATGTTCTACAGACAGACCTGCGAGCTTGATGCGGCAAAACTCGTTTTCAATGCTCTTGTCTTCGAAGTCCGCTGCGATGTGTCCCCAGTGGTATCCCTCCAACTGGGACAGCATCGCAGTAACTGCCATCTTGAGTTAGAAGCCACGACTGCGACCAGTACGGGCACATAGAGCATCTAGGTGCTCGATGATGCCTTCTGACATCCGTATAGATACCACTCGGTCTGAACGGTGAGGTCCTTGAACCATAATCAGAAGGCCTTTCGCTCCTACCACAAACAATGATTGCATAAGTTCGGCCTCGACACGGAAGAGGCGACTTTTTACCATGGAGAACCTCTTCCTTATTACATATACTTAAAGTGAGCAGGAGCAAAAGTTCCCTAGCTCAACACTCAGGTACTCTATGCCTAATCACCGCCCATAGGAGATTCGAAATGCATACTTCTCACTCATGGCTGAAAAGAACCTGCACCAAACGCGCCATGATAGCCTGCGTGGCACTTAGCATGGTTGGAGGAAATACATACGCTACAGCAGCCGAGACAAATTCCCCCGATTTTACCGCTGCCGAAGTAAATTCAGAACCGACTTCTGCACAGGAAGCACAACTGGCTGATGACCTAGAAGTACTGTTTACGGAATATATTCCCCAAAAAGATGGTGTCTTCACCGTCAATGAACAAGCCGTAATAAGAGATGGTTACGCAGACAGCATGGGCGACTTTCATGCAGTGGCCCGAGCCTTCAACAGTCCCAACCCTGGACATCCTCAGGCAGGTTCAAAAACCCCAGTTATGGTACAAACTTACGATGCAAATTCATACGCAAAGTGCGTATTATGGAGTGCGCTAGGAATTCCAGCCACGGCTTTCACTAGCGGCACGTGGTCAGCCATCGTAACTGGTATTAAAGCCTTCAATTGGAAGCTGACCGCTTCCACCATCGTACGAGCTCTTGGCCCTGCATTCGTAAACGGTGCTGGAAAGGCCATCGGTGGTCCAGCGACGATCGCAGCCGCCTTGGCCGCTTCCGCAGGATTGTGTGCCTTTCAACAGTAATGGTTTCTAGAAAAAAGTATCTTGTTCGCCTGATTGGCACCAGCATTATTTTCTTTGCACTTGTTGCCGTTATCTTCGCTTTCTTTTTTTCAATGGGCCGAGGACACACGCTAAATTTTGATGACGCGATTCCTTGGCTTATCGGAACCCTAGTCTCTGGACTGCTGACTGTAATGTGGGTCAAAAGAAAAGCAAAGGACTTCCGAGAAAGAGAGAATCTCTGGGGACCATCGACGAAATAAAAGCACCTAATTTACCAGGATGGTAATGCTCAGATGTTGCGACGAGGGCCGAAACTTTTTAAAGTTTCGGCCCTCGTCGTCTGGGGTGTAGTCAAACGAGTCGAAGTTTAGATTTCAGGCCTCGACAGAGATTGCTAGTGGAATGTTTAATTGCTGCCGCGGACGTCGCGCAAGCGCGACGTCCTTGCCACGCTATTCCGGTACCACTACCAGCGTGCAAACTGGTGCAAGTATTTACAACGGAGACTTGGAACGCATTCAAATCGATGCCCACGGAACTGTAGGGACTGCAGGAGAATGTCACATTATTGTTGGATAGTTCTTCATATGTATATGAATGAATATAGTTTCATGTCCTAAAATCTACCCGCCTGAAGTCCCTCCCTATGAGGTTGTTTTGTTAGTCAAAGAATTTGTCCCGTAAGCGAGTTTCGTCGTGAGCGCCATAGGAATCTATATGGATGATTGTGTCAATCCGCCGGGCAAGCGCTTGTCGCCGCGATGCTGGCTCCCATAAATAGTAGCCCCGCGGAGATTCATTAGAAACCATCACAACGTGCGTGTACGCAGCAGCCTTGTTCGCGTAGCGAGCCGGAAGACTCATAGGCCACACATCGAGGATATTGAGTACAAGGCTTAATGGCATCGAGCCATCGAATTCGTCGAGAATCAGAGTCTTTTCCCCTGCATAAGAATCAAACGGATGGGAGTAGTCAGTGACTCGATAGAAATCGTCGCCACCTATATCCACCGCTAGTGATGTTTTCCCGGTGCCAGGCGGACCATACAGCCACAGAACCTCAATTTCTCGAGGTTCTGAGTTCTGTGCGCGCTCTCGGGCAGCAACGAGCCTTTCAACGAACGAAGTCATACGAGCAGCTTCTGGAACTTGAAGAAATATTTGGTCCGCGGAAAGCTCTTTTTCAAGGACTGCTTCACGAACTATCTCGACGTCTTTGCGACGCCCTTTTTCGTCATTGTGTCTAATTATGCCGTGTTCTAGCCTTGGTTCTCCAGTGACACGAGTTGTCTCTTTGGTGACGTACTCGATGGCCTGCTGTATGGGACCGCGGCGGGGTTCTAGATGCCCCGTGGGTAGTTTATTTTTAAGCGTGGAAAACCTGATCGGCGAGGTGTTGCCATCAATGAGTAGCTGCCAGGGGCGGTATCCGTCTTCTTCGCCTTCTTCTAGCTGCCCTAGATAGGAGTACTGTGCAAGAGCTTCTTCTATCTCCTTTCGGCTCATCTTCTCTGCTGATACTGTGGCCATCCATGACCGTGACTGCGTAGTCTTGCTACATTTTCTGCTACGCATTGCTTCACCTGAATATCCTTTCTGAGCTGGGGTGATACATGCTACAGAGGTGCCGGGTAACACTAACCCCGGCACTGGGCTGCCGCGACGGTCGCGCCTGCGACCGCCTTGCCCTGAAAAATCGCTTAAAACAAGGTGCGCGGCCCCGTCCCTGTGAGCACCGGGCCGCATCCCCCCCAATCACGGCGGCACTCACTTACCGCTCCCTCTGCTCCGGCCTCTCGGCCTCCCTCGGCTTCGCGCTCCTCCCGCTGGGAGGTCGCTCCGCGTCGGCCTTACCGGCCTCCGCGCGGTCACTCACGCTCGGCCTTGGATTGGGGGGGACATACAACTAGGGAGCGAACACCTGCATTTCGACGAGATTCCCGCCCTCACCAGCGCAGACAAACCGACCACGGCCAACTTCCACCGGAGACGGTTCACCGTCCTCAGGTCTGCGTCCCAGTACCAGCTCAGCGTCTTCCGGGCGGGTGACATGTCCGCAAAGCTTCACACCGCAGAGGTCGCGAATCGCAGTTGGCAGCACGTCGGCGGTCATTCTCTGGGTTGCCAGGACAACAAACACCCCGGCTGACCTGCCACGTTGCACCAAATCTCTTACAAGTCGTGTACAATCGTCGGCAGACTTCTTATCGTCTTTTGACGACGACGCAGCAGAAAACACTAACTGACATTCGTCAACAACAGCGACGAGCAGCTTTTTCCCCTGAGGATCTCGCCAAAAATCCAACTCAGACGAAAGCCGCTTGTTCATTACTTTCTGCATGCTCTTCAAAACCGGTAAGAAGTCTTCTGCCTTCTCTCGCTTGCCGTCGAACGTCTTCACGGTCGCGCCCGCGCTGCTTAGCGCTCTCACCAGGTGCTGCAAAAGAATGGACTTCCCGTAACCGGGCATTGCACCGACGACAGCCCCTGACTGCTCCCTCAGATCAACGCCGGTCTCGCCGTCTTCGGACAGGCCTAGAATGACCCGGCCTTCCTCGTACCGAGGAACGCCCCGAACTGTCGAAGGCAAGTCCACCAGGTCAACGACTTGAACCTTCCCTCTCTTCACCAGCACTTTGACCGGAGTCTTTAGAAGGTTGCCCAACTCCGCCGACAGCCCCTCACGAGTCCACTTCGATGTATCCCCCGGGGCGATAGGAACCATGCCGTCTCGGCTTACTCGGTTTATCTTCATCTCAAACTTTTCCTCAACCTGTTTTCTCCTGGTCGACAACTCGCGCGCCGCGCGAGTGCGGAACCACCGCCGTCGGAAAAGCTTGACAAGAGCAAGCCAAACAATGCCGGCAACGACAACGGCCAGGGCTATCCGAATCGACCAGAAGATGACAGCCTGCTGTAACTCATCGACGTTCAACGGCAGCTGCATTCACAAGCTCCTCTAGAGCATCAGTCGCCTCGTCCATGCTGGTAAACCCGCAATTCTCCGGGCCTTCAGCCTCGATTACTTCCCGCATGAACGAAGCGCACTTCCAGGGCGAAGTCAGAGCACGAAAAGTCGATTCAACCTGCGACTTCCTGAACTCTTCCGAACCGCCGACGAACATTCCGTAGTCTCCAGCTGTGCTTTTGATGGCGTGGAGCATTTTTAGGCCTCCTTAACGTTAGTTGCTTGAACGAACTGGACGGCATTTCCGTCCTGAGGTGCAAAAGCGCCGGTCATCACGTTTTCGAAAGTCACGACGTCACCCTCACTGACCAGCGGTTTTACTTGAGACTACACGGTCACCGAACCATCGCGAGTCTCCCTGTCCACGACGGTCACATCGTTCCGCGTCGTCTTCTTCTCGCTTAACACATACTTGACGCCTATTTTCCATGCCTGACCAAGGAAAACCTGCGAGGTTTTCGACTCACCATCGCGAGTCACGACTTCTTGAGGCTCGCTGCTCACCTCAATCCCCTCAGAGAGTTGGCCGACGGGAAGAAGATAAGAAGGTATCTTCACGACAAAATCCTTTCTTTATTCAGAAAAGGCAAGTTAATTGACTCCGGTGCATGAACAAGGGCAGAGAGTTCAGAACTCTATAAAAGCACCGGTATTTGACTATTGTACAGAAAGAGCGTGACGTGTCAATCGC
Organism: Corynebacterium sp. MSK073; assembly: GCF_030232085.1. NCBI lineage: Bacteria > Bacillati > Actinomycetota > Actinomycetes > Mycobacteriales > Corynebacteriaceae > Corynebacterium > Corynebacterium sp. MSK073. The sequence goes on from NZ_JASPIY010000024.1 coordinate 5,982, forward strand.
ACAATATAGAAAAAATCAAATCGAAACGATTTATGCTGGATACGGATACATAAATAAGGAAACAGACATCACGGCTCTCGGAAAGTGCCGGTTATTCGCCTCTAGTACATACAGCGCGCGAAGTGTCAGACGTATAAGAACAAACTAGAAAAACCGAAAGATGAGCATTAGGTTCGTATACATGCGTAAGAACATAGATATCGACGAGGTTGAAAAATACCTTTCCGACCTACAAAATCGCGTCGAAGCGATTGAGAAGGAACTTCAGGAGCGTCTAAAGACCATCAATGAGATTCCCGGAGCGAAATTCGAATATGTCGATTTAGTGACAGCCATGAATACTTGGGAAGAGGAGGCCTTCTATAGTGCAGAGGATCAACTCAAAGCCTCAAACCCAGATCCGAATTGGGAACCGACAGACGACGAAGTGAAGAGAAAAATGAACTATCCGCCCCAAGACGAAATCCTCTTGAGTCGGATCACCACTGCCGTAAAAAAGCTGACCGAGGTACAAAAATATCTCGCAGCCTCACTCAACGACATCGGCTATTCCCAAGCAAAAGTCGCAAAGATCGCCCATACGTCCCAGGCGCGGGTTGGACGCTGGATTCGCAGCGTTGAAGGAGACCTGCCTCCGCGAGCTAAACGCCCGTGGTAGTCAAAACTGGGGGTATCTCGACCCCTCGAATGGTAAAAGCGTGTTTTTACACGCCGATAATGAATGTTATGTCGTCGCCCCTAGAACCAATGAGGTGTTTATTTCCTATCTGCAGATTGAAGTTTCCCACAGATTATTTTCCCCAGTCCTTGTCACTGACAAGAATCGCTAATGAATCTACTGTTAAGGCAGGCTTCGCTGTATTATGCGGATAAACTCAGCAACTACGTTAGCAGTTATGGCTGAAGAGAAAGTCTCGCTTGTGCGGATCGTAGATACGCGTATGGGGTCCATGAATATATGACATTCGCTTCTTCTTTATTTGGGTCCTCCCGGTAGGCAAGGCCAGGCGATTTTGTCGCCGTTAAGCTTTATTGCTTTTAGTTTTCCCCAGCTTGATCCAGAGATACTAAAGATCGGAGTCAGGAGGATTAGTGTAGTAATCGTCTCCGTCACCGCTTTCGGCGCCAAGTCAATTCCCATAGAGCGAGCTGTTACAAAGAAGATCAAAAGCATCCAAGCCAAAGAGGTTGTTCTTTCTAGGGAATAGGCATCCGGGTCATTAGTTACTTGGTACCCACGCTTGTTTACACTGCTCATCCATATGCTTCGATACCCGAAAATAAAAACATTAATTAGAGAAAATACGGCCAATGGCAGGAATTCTTCATTGTGACAACACAACACGGAAATCCATGCTGTAATGGTAGTTACAAGTACAAGAAAACAGATGGTGCGATTAATTCCCAAATACCACCGAACACTCCCTTTCAGTTGCGTGTTACTTTGGGCGCTTTCGACAGTTTCGTTATCGCCTTCCACCCCATTTCGTGCCTGTCGCCTCGACGAAAAACGATCCAGCGTTACGGCAGCAAGATGGAACGCTAGTAAAAATAATGCCCACTTTATACTGTTCTTTGAACGCCGAACGTCTGACGACAACGGATTTCACCTTTCTTTTTACGAGCTTGCTCACTGAGCAGTATAAGATGAGCACAGCCAAGTATCCTCGATCTACAAACGCTAGGCCGTAGGCTGAGTTGTATGAAGTTACTTCTTTTCTCTTACCTGCATCCTGATCTCGCCATGTATTTGACTGGAAGAATTCTCTATATAGATGACGCGGCGGTGGAAATGCGACAGGCTCCATTTGCCCAGGAGGAGTTAAAAGAGGTTAGTGAAGTGGCGGATACGCTGGTGTCTCTTACTATTTCAGAGACACCGCTGAGTGTTTTTCGCCATGAGCTTGAGCAAGCTGATTGCGTTTATGTTGCGAGTGGTGAAACATTCCGCTTGCTTCACGCGCTGAAATCTACCGGGGCAGATCAGCTTCTTGCTGACGCCGTGCGTAATGGAAAGTTGTATGCGGGAAGCTCTGCTGGGGCGATTGGGCCTGACCCCCGGACAGTGGACACGTCGGGGGTTAGCTATGCTGCTGTGGTCAGTATAGCCGAAGTCTCGGTTTCAAAGACATCAGGAGCCACAAGGTTGCACCAGGAGTGCCGCCGGCGCGTGTTATAGCGCATGCACCACCGGAAGACCTCTTGGCGACAGGTAATTGGGTT
>NZ_JASPIY010000025.1:0-5377 GCF_030232085.1 Corynebacterium sp. MSK073
ACCAGAAACGAAGAAAAAATCGCTGCCTAACCACTAGGTAGCTCCACTACGTGTCCACGATTTGCGGGCAACCCCACTGGTAAAGTTTTCCTTGTTCGTTAACAATGCGGAAAGACTTTGTTAACCGTGCTTCTTTAAAGATAAGAAAGTATTTCATGATGAAGCACGGCGTGGCATATGAAAAACCCTAGCTCTGATGAGCTAGGGTTTTTCTTGCTGTAACAATTCAATAGTCAGTCTACTTGCACATGGATTGTGTGTCTAGTTAGACGCGCGGAGAGATTCACAAATCCGCGTGGGATGGTTTCCCGAAGCAATAGAAGTTCCTCGCTTTTTACCGAGCAGAGAGTACAGGGTTAGAGCCTGGCTTCTTTTCGCGCGTGCGTATCCGCCAGGTGCTCCCCAAGACCGCGAGGCTTGGGTGAAAAGGCCCGCCGAGCCTGGGGCTACGGTCGTTAAGTAATATAGCTGAGCTTAACCAAGAGGTACGCACACATGCCGCCGGGGCTACAGAGGTAATGACTGTAGCCACGTATAAGCGACCGACGTCCCGACTGACGGAAGAGTCGAAGAGTCTAATTTCCCTTGTATACGTGCCTTTTTATCGCTGTTGTCAGCGACAAGAGGCACGGCGCTCCCTCTGAGCCCTCCCTCAGGAAGGGGCTCAGGACGTGGCCTAAATAGTTACGGTGGGTTCGTTGAATCTGCGTAACTGGTCGGTGACGTCGTGAGCACCGCTAGCGTCTATATACATAATCGTATTGATGCGCCGAGCGAGGGCTTGTCGTCGAGATACTGAGGCCCACGAGTAGAAAGACCAGGGAGCTTCGTTAGAGACGAGCACTACTTGGTTGTAGGCGGCGACACGGTCAGCGTAGCGGGCGGGGAGCACTGTAGGCCAGATATCCAGGACATTGAGGAGAGTGCTAAGTCGCATTTCACCGTCGAACTCGTCCAGGATGAGCATCTTTTGTCCGCAGTAGGAATCGAAAGGATGCTGATAGTCGGTCACTCGATAATAGTTTGTGCCTCCCATCTCTACAGCGCGACTGGTTTTCCCTGTTCCGGGCGGTCCGTAGAGCCAGATGACTTCTAGCTGGCGAGGCTTAGTGTGGCGGGAGCGGTCTCGCGCAGCGACGAGTTTTTCTACCATTGCGGTCATGCGATTGGATTCGGGGACTTGAAGGAAGACTTCGTCGGCAGAAAGCCCTTTTTCAAGGATTGCTTCGCGGACTACCTCGACATCCTTGCGACGCCCTTTTTCGTCACTGTGTCTAATTATGCCGTGTTCTAGCCTTGGTTCTTCAGAGACGCGGGTCTCTTCTTTGGTGACATAGTCGATGGCCTGCTGTATGGGGCCGCGGCGGGGTTCCAGATGCGCCGTGGGCAGTTTATTTTTGAGTGTGGAGAACCGGATCGGGGAGTTTCCACCGTCGATGAGCAATTGCCAGTGGCGGTATCCATCTGCGGAACCTTCTTCGAGCTGGCCTAGGTAGGTGTATGAGGCTAGTGCTTCTTCTATCTCCTTTCGGCTCATTTTTTCTGCTGATATCGTGGCCATCCATGACCGGGACTGCGTAGTCTTGCTACAACGTTTGCTACGCATTGCTTCACCTGAATACCCTTTCTGAGCTGGGTTGATACACGCTACAGAGGTGCCGGGGTAACACTAGCCGGCACCTATCTGCTGCCGCGGCGGCATTCGCCGCCTTGCCACTGAGAAATTGTCTTTGATGCGCTGTTTCTAGGCAGTGGTCGGCGCCCTATCGGGCGCTTTCTGGGGGTCTTCTTTCGCGGCGCCGCGTCCTGCGCCGGCGTCCTCCCGTTGGGAGATCCGGCTCCGGACGCTCTGCCGCGGTCGAAGACACCCAGAGCGGCTTATCTGGGTCCGTAGACCTGGACCATCCGCATCGGATGGCACTCGTCGTCGACGACGAACTGGCCTGGCTCCGCTGAAAGCGGGTCGGGCTCCCCTTCTCCTGGGCGTACACCCAGCACGAGCTGGGCATCTTCTGGACGCGTTACGCGGCCGACCATTTTCACTCCGCAGAGGTCTCTGATGCCTGTTGGGATGACATCCGCTGTCATGCGCTGGGTCGCTAGCACAACCAAGACGCCGGCGCTTCTGCCTCTCTGGACGAGGTCGCGCACGAGCGCTTCGCGCTCTGCTGCAGTAACCTTGTCCTTTTTTGACGTTGATGCTGGTGAGAACCACGTTTGGCACTCATCGAGCACCAAGAGCAATAGCTTCGGTCGGTCTCGGGTATCGATTTTCCAGAAATCGATACCCTCCTCAAGGCGCTTTTTCATAGTCTCTCGGAGGAATTCGACTTTTCCCAAGATTTTTGCTGGATCGTCTCGCTTTCCGTCGACGAAGACCACTTCGGAGCGATTCATAAGCGCCACTATCAGCTGATTTAGGAAGACCGTTTTCCCGCTGCCAGGCTTACCCGCCAGAATGAGACCCGATTTGTCTTTCAGGGAAATGCGCGCGGGTTCTCCAGTCGTCATGTCTACACCGATGAGCATCTCACCCGTGGGCGCGGAAAAGCGGGCTCTGCCTGGAAGGTATCCAGGAGTTTTTACAGCGTCTTTGACCACTACGTATCCATCGAAGGCGGATAATCTAATCGGGCTCTTCAGGAACTGAGCTAGCTCCGCCTCTAGCCCGGAGCGTTTCCACCTTTCCGTCTCTCCCGGGGAAATGACGATCCGCCCGTCACGAGATACGCGTCTAATGGTCAGCCCGAAGGACTCGCTAATTTTCTCTCGGTGCGTATAGACGCGATATGCAGCCCTGGAGCGAAACCACCATTTTCTCTGCAGCTCAGAGAAAAGAAAATAGCATCCAGCTATGGTCACTGCCAGCAGGATTATCCATGGCAGAGCCTTGAGGAGAGCCGCGTCTGCATCATCGGCGGCTGTGCGTAGTTGCTCCAGCTTGTCATGTCTACTAGAGGAGCTCATGCGCGACCTCCTCGACCTTTTCTACGCCTGTGGCCTGCAGGAATACTGTTCCTTCGACTGCTCCGGCCATGAGTCCATGAAAGGCCACCAAATCGTCCTGTGAAACATCTGGCCGTTCCGGGGCCCAGACGGTGACTCGAGAAGGCTTCACCTCCCGTTCTACAGCTCCATCGCTTCCTGTGCGCTCGCTCATGACGAGGCTGATTTCTATGGACCAGGCCAAGCAGCCTGGGAAAAAGCGGCTGGTTTGTGGGCTGCCGCCTCGCTCCCGTGGGGAGTCCGGAGCGGTCCGTACGCGGACCGCCTCAAAAGCTTGGTGGACAGGGGTTAAGTAAGGTGGAATACTGCTGTTAAGCACTTTGCTCCTTTCTATGAGCATAGAGGTGTCGTTGAGTCCTCTCGGGGTAGCCGGCAAGCACAGCCCGAGAGGATTTTCCTTACCTGCTTGAGGCTACGCACCATCTCACCCCACACGCAACACTTGGTCTTGACAAATGGGGTTTGTTCTACTAGGCGTACGTCAAGGCGTACGTCAGGGCGTATTTTTCCAGCTCAGAGTATCTTTTTCAGATGTGTTCTGACCAGGATTTTCTCTGTAGACTCATGCAAAACGATCTTTAAAAACCTGCGACGCCAATACATTCCCCAGAATGGGGGTGGGGTTAGGAAAGAGTCCCTTAGGAACACCGCCGACGCGCTTTATCTCGCGATGGCTAGAGAAGCCCCCCCTGCACAGCCACCCTTTGCGAGATGTGCAGGCACTGTCCGATAACGGGCGTTATGTTCGACTCCTCCATTTCCCCAGCATGCAGCCACACACCACGCCCTACATCCCCACACACCCCGCCGCACCACCTGGTGCACCACCACAGCGCACCATATACAACAGCGTGGTGCGCCTAGTGCACCGCACTACACCACTACCATTGCACACATGGACGACCACCTCGACCAACTACTCACCATCGCCGAAGCAGCCAGGCTCACCGGCGTCGCCAAATCCACCATCACCCGCGCCAGAACCCGCGGAGAATTCCCCCGAGCCCAGCAAAAACAAGACACCTGGTACATCCCCATCGGCGACCTCATCAACAGCGGACGACTCGACACCATCACACACACAACCCCCGAAACCCCCACCAGTGCAACCAGTACACAAGACCACCAAACTCTAGTGCACGCACTAGAACTAGAAAAACAACGCGCACACTACGCCGAACAACAACTGCACCAGGCCCAACAACTCATCCAAGCCAAACAAGACACCATCGACGCCCTCAAAACCACCATCCACGCACTAGAAAACACCCCACACAAACAACTCACCACCACCCCACACCAAGAAAACACCCACCCCAAGCCCGAAACCGAGCCCAAGAACCCACCAATAGAAAGGCGCAGCCCCTTACAACGCCTCAGCCAATGGATCAAAAAATAAACTCTGCATTAAGGTGGATAACCTATAATTGCCCCCGAATCCCCTGCATAAAACTATGTCCCCCAAAATAATTTGGGGGACATAGTAGATGGTGTTCATCTCACTCATCTTAGAAGCATCACTGAGGCAACAGTACTAAGTCTAGGAGAGCGGAGAATGAAGGAAACCAATACAAAAATGGTTAGTGGCCGTCGACTGGAGTCTTCTTCTCGAATAGAGGGCCGGAGAAAATAAAGGCAAGAATCACAAGCACAGTGCCAGCTACCGTTATTAGTAAAGGAATGACGGCGTTACCGGATTGTTGCCCAGCGTCTGCGTCACTGGCAGACATTCCCGCACTAAACAAAAAAGCTCCAGCAGAGAGCATAATTAGGCCTGAGATTCCTGATAGCAGTACCGGCCATACTGTGCGATTCATAGAATACGCTCCTTCTCGCTATGGATTGCATAGAGCAAGAACGGTTTTATTATACCCAACATCTGGACGCCAGCTTTCTAGATTCCAAGGATCCTTGAATCCAGCATTGGAGATATGGCAAGAGAGCTGATCATGCATATTTTGCCCATGAAGATGCGCTGGTGTCTTTCGCTTGTACTCATCCCACATTTCATTGTGCAGCTTATCGGAGGTAGCAGCATTGTTCGTATAATTTCGGCCTCCCTTGTGATGCACGTGTACACGCTCTCCTTGAGGCGTGTTCTCGACGTCTACACTAGTGAAGTAGTCCTCCATAGCTTGAGCCTGGGCCGGAACAATCAACGCACCCGTAATAGCAGCTGCCGCCAACTTATTCTTCAGCTTCATTGAATTCCTTCCTAAGTGAACGCGAAGCTTACACTTAGGACACTATGAAATGAGAATGAAGCTGCACAACAAACTAGCTATGAATGCCTGGTGAGGTTACCCTCGTTTAGTGGACACCCGATTAGTGCGGATCTTGTGTCCGTAGGAGAGGATGTTCATTGTGAGTC
>NZ_JASPIY010000026.1:0-5343 GCF_030232085.1 Corynebacterium sp. MSK073
TACCCCCGGTACCCGATATCCGCACCGGTCGGTACTCGATACCGCCCTACCGGTACTAAATAGCGTCGCGCGTCACCTTCCGATCGTAAAATTCGGTCTTCAATGTCGACCAGAACGACTCGGCCATCGCATTGTCAAAGCAGACACCAGTACGGCCGACCGATTGTGCAATCCCTAGTTCTTGACAGACCTGCCACAGCTGTTCGCTGGTGAACTGGGTACCACGATCGGCGTGGAAGACCACGCCGTCGGGTACTTCACCACGCAGGGTGTAAGCCATGCGCAGTGCACGTTCAACTAGGTAAGAATCCTGCACACTATCCATGGACCAGCCTAGGACTCGGCGGGAGTGTCCATCGCGGATAACGCATAGGTACAGCCAGCCCTCATTCGTGCGTAGATAGGTAATATCCGACATCCACACTCGATTAAGCTGCCCTTGATCAAATAGGCGTTTCACTAGGTCTGGAAGCGTTGACTTCCGCTTGGATTGAATCGTCGTTACGGGAACAAACGCCCTGGGTGAGATGCCTTCAATACCCATCATCCGCATGCGTTTGGCCACGGTTTTGCGATTCACATAGACCCCACCCTCGGCGAGTTCTGCAGTAATCCGTGGGGCACCGTAGACTTCGTCAGAATCTTCCCAGATGTCATGAATTTTCCTGTCTAACTGGTCGAGGAATCTCTGACGCTGATTTTCACCACGAAGCCGTACTGCTTGAGCCTTTTGCCATTTATAGTAGCCAGAACGAGAAACCTCTAATAACCTGCTCATTCGTTTGATGCTGTAGTTCGCCTTCTCCTGCTGCATTAGCTCAAATTTTTCCGATCGCGTTGCTTCGCAGCGAAGAAGGCGGTGGCTTTTGACAAGAACTCATTATCCATCTTGGCCTCAGCTAACTCACGACGCAGGCGAGCGTTTTCGGCTCGTATATCGGCATCACTGCGGCCATCTACCGAGCCTTGGCGTTCCCGCTCAAGTTTGACCCACCTGCCTAAAATTGTGGCTGATACGCTAATTTCCTTAGCCACATGAGCGATTGGGCGCCCAGACTCAATGACCAGTCTGGCGGCCTCCTGCCGGTACTCCGGGGTGTACTTCTTCCTTGACGAACTCACAATGAACATCCTCTCCTACGGACACAAGATCCGTACTAATAGGGTGTCCACTAAACGAGGGTAACCTCAGGCGTGTGTTGTAGAAGTTGCGGTAGTCGACAATCAGCTGTTGGACCTGCGCCAGCGTCGTCGGGGTACGAGCATCCAAAAACCTGGTCATGGTTTGGTGCGATCGCTCGTCTTTGCCTTGCGTCGTGGGAGCAAAGCCCGCACTTGATTGAACTCCCAGGCTGGCGAGCCAGCGTTCGGTTTGCGACAGCCGGCCGCGATGGTAGGTGGCAAAGGCATCACCGTTGTCAGAGAGGACTTCTTGGAAAAGTCCGTAAGCATCAATGGCTCCACTTAGCGTGATGCGGGCATCGGTGCCGTTTTCTGGAGTTCCAAAAGCTTGGGAGCCGACGTCGAAGCGGCTGGCATCGTCGACGACTTGGTAGATAGTCACTTGCGTGTGAGGCACATCGAAGAGTCTGTAGGCAAACGCATCGATCTGCCACAGTTCATTGACTTCGCCCCTGGCAAAGTGCCTGTAGGACTTACGCGGTCGTTTACGTGCATTGATGTCAGCGACGCCAGCCTCGTGCAACCATTGTGCGATTAAAGCTCGTGACGGTGGTTGGTCGTAGCCGAGTTCGTCGAGGAAGAAGTAGAAGATTGACCATGGGCCGCAGTCTTGGCCGCGGGCTCTTAACGTACCGCGAGCTTGCAGGACCTGTTGTCGAATCTTGTCATCGTAGACCCGTCGCGGGTTCAGTGGTGCCGTGCTGTCGGGCACGATGCCAGCCCGCCCGCGTTCGGCGATACGTGCTTTGATGTTGTAGTACGTCTGCTTCGATACGCCGATGTTCTTGCAGAACTGCTGGACCGTGATGCCCTCACGGATGGGGTCGAAATCCGCTATCTTCTTGCGGAGAGTAATGGGAATTGCCATCCCCACATTGTCAAGAAGCCAGAGTCCAAAAAGTCGTTAGACATCCTGTCCATAAACTTCCTGGACTCCGCGTCAAAAAACTAACTGGACTCCGAGTCCAAAAAGTCACTAGACATCACATCCTTAGCTGAGGTAGGAACTAAACCCCGGACGCTTCATCCCCCTAGGCGTGTTCCGTTTAGGTTAGGTCGGAAACGAGAAAAGGGCATCAAGGGCGGATTTCAATAACTCCTTGTGGCGGGATTCTGAATCCAAATCTCCCTGACACTCTCAAGGCGTCACAACTCCATAGTTAAGAGCTACTTAACCCTTATGTACCCTTTTTGATAGATGCACCAATTTGGCCACAGTACCCGCATGAGTACTGTGGCCAAGTTTTGGAAGACAGTTTAGCAAGATCCTATCACTTTTTATCAAGTGATTAATAAACTGCTAGCTCCACTTAAAACACCGATCATGCCGCTGCTCGACGAAAGACTATATGGTTATTGGGCCAGAAAAAGTAGCAGATGGCTAGGAACGCCACGACTATTCGCCCAACCAAGCTAGGGAAGAAAGCTGTAATAGCTATCGTTGCAGCAAAGAGGAAAATGGAACGCACACGATGCATCCAAGGAGATACCGCTTTTTCACCCATGATCATGGAAATACCAAAAAGGATTACTCCCAATATTGAATAGAGCCACAAATATCCAGAATTGAAAAAGTGCTCAACTCCATGTTTCTCAATAATATCCGAGGGGAATATAGTGACAAAAGCCCACAGAGATTCTGGAAAGCGAATAAACTTTGGATCTTTATCCGTCCGCATTAGTCATCCTCAATCTCTGCGGTAATTGGCGGAAATCCCCACTTAGAGTACCAGGTAATACCTTTACCCTGCGCGACCGCCCCTGTGATTTTAGTAGCGAGATCGACAAAGTAAGTTGCCCCAAGAAGGCCGGCAGCGCCAGAAATAGCAGCTCCGATCGGCCCGCCTGCTACAGCACCCCAAGCAAAGAATGCCGCCTCAAGAGCAGCTGGCCCTTCCATTGCCGCTGCGGTAAGAGTTGCAGCCGTCCCAACCGTCAAATCGCTATTTGATTTGTGGCCGAGCTTGTGATCATATGTAGTGACAATTTTTGGCTCGTTTTCCTTGTGCTGAACAATGCTTTCATCCTCAGCAAGCACTGAGTGGAAAAAAACTGACATCTTTGTCTTCGAAACCATAATCACTACGAAGCTGATCATCGTTGAGATCGGACTTGAGGTTACCCTCATCGTCGTAATCAATATGTTCACCGACGTTACTAATTAGCTCAAGCTGCTTCTTCTCTTCAGGAGTGATCTCCTTAAGAGACCTATCAAATTGCTCTTCAGACCAAACAGGAGTTTTCTCTGCTTGTTCAACCGTTTCGGCAGAAGCTGCGGGGGCAATACCTGCAGTGATTAGAGACACAACTGTCAGAAGTGCGACTCGATTCATGATAGAACCTTTCTGTATCGATAGGCGGAACAAATCTAGGATACACGCCATCCTGACATCCCGCTTCTCAGATGAGCCGCATCCTACAGCATGTGGAATACTCTCGCTGGTGGAATGAGAATTGCGGGATTCCCGATGTTTCATAAATGAGAGTTCTCGCCTGTGATAGGTTCAATCAAAATGATATTCGCGAATTGCTCCGAGTAGCCAACACGGCTTTGAGCCATTCAATAAGCCCGAACCCGGTAGCTCCAGGGGCAAGCTCGAAGGTGCTGCGCCGGACGAAGGAGCCATCGGCGGGGACTGCTCGAACAGCCACCAGGTTTTCCCGTCGGTGAGGATTCCGTTGTAGCGGGAACCATCTTGGCTCATGTGGGTAGTGACGTAGCCAGCGAGTTGGTTGATGTAGTCCGCGTCGGCGCTCTCGTTGGTGAGCCGCTTTTTTACTTCGATGACAGTGGCTCCGGTGGCGATGTCGATTCGTCGGTGAGAACCATCACCGATCTGCTCTTCCAACCGTGGGGTATCCAGGTCGAAGTCGGCGGTAGTCAGCAGGGTCTTGATGTCGGACTGAATGTCAGCTTCAGTGCGCTCAGTGGCGTCTGGGGACGCCAGGCGAGTGATCAGGGATTGTGGTGTGGTCATGGCTTTCTAAGGTGGGTAGGTAAGTCTTAGTTGTTGATTCTTTCACAACGCACCCGTAACAAGGGCTGGTTGGTGGCAACCAAATCTTTGATTTGGGCGGCAGCCCAACGAGCCGCAAGGCGAGGCGGGAGTATAAACCATAACCCACAATATGACGGTTCTGTTGGTTGATCGGCTGGGGATATAGATCTACAGGGATATAGTTATAAGCCACCTGGGAAAATAGGTAAACCCCTGTGTATAACTAGCAAGATGATGGCAGATCAGCGCAAAGTGCTTTCAGGTAAAAAGAAAGCGCGCCGGAGGGCGCTAGTCTTCTGTGTTCTGTCTAGTCGAGTTCTGGACGAGACGGCCGCTGTCGGACTGAGGTGACTGTCTTGATCAACGTGACACCGGTCAGTATTGGAGGTAATTCCAGCGTTAGGCCACACACAGAATGTCATGAATGGCCTTCTTGATGTCGTTGCGAAAGTTTCTTCGCTCTACCGCAGTAGTCCATTTTGTCGAAAAGTTCTCGGCGATCATATCCGAGGTGAAGGTGTAGGCTTCCCGATTGTTTTAGCGGTACTGTTGCAAAGTTGGGCGGAGAGCAGCGAAGACTCAGTTTCTCATTCCCTGACGGCCGCTGCGTGTGGGCGTTGTTAGGCCGTCTCGAAGACCTGGTTGACGATCACCGCGTCCGGGTTCGGTTGCCCGTAGGCAAACATCGCGCCTAGCCCTTTCCGCAATGAGTGCATCGCCTCCATCCCTTTCAACGTCCGATATGCAGATATCCGGTTCTTAAACGCGCCTTTTGGCCCGAGGATCCGCTTCAGCCGACCATGGTCGCCTTCCAGGATGTTGTTGAGGTATTTCACCTGCCGGTGTTCCACTGTTGGCGGGCAGATTCCCTCTGACTTCAACTCGGCGATTGCCCTGGCTAGGGAGGGTGCTTTATCGGCGTTGATCACTCTGGGATACCCGGCTGACGCATTGGATCTGACGGCCTTGGCCAGGAAACACTTCGCTGCGGCCACGTTCCGATTCGAAGAGAGGTAAAAGCCCAAGGTCTGGCCACCGGCGGTGATCGCCCGATAGAGGTAGCACCACCTGCCGCCAACCCGAGAGTGTCAGGAAGTTTGTGTGTGAGGCTCTGATCTAGAAGGAGTTTCACCGATAATGACTACGGTGTCACCGAAGAAAA
>NZ_JASPIY010000027.1:0-5266 GCF_030232085.1 Corynebacterium sp. MSK073
GAATGTGTACATTTTGTTTACTCGCTTCGAACAAGTCCACCCAACAATCATCCCCACACGTGGTGTTCGGGGGTTGTTGTGGTGTGTTTGTCTTGGTCAATTAGTACCAGTAGCCTTCACACCTTACAGTGCTTCCAAGTCTGGCCTATCTACCCCATAGTCTTTAGGGGACCTCAAAAGAAACCTCATCTTAAAACAGGCTTCCCGCTTAGATGCTTTCAGCGGTTATCCCTTCCGTACGTAGCCAACCAGCACTACCCCTGGCGGGATAACTGGCACACTAGAGGTACGTCCGTCCCGGTCCTCTCGTACTAGGGACAGCCTTCTTCAAGTTTCAACGCGCGCGGCGGATAGAGACCGAACTGTCTCACGACGTTCTGAACCCAGCTCGCGTGCCGCTTTAATGGGCGAACAGCCCAACCCTTGGGACCTACTCCAGCCCCAGGATGCGACGAGCCGACATCGAGGTGCCAAACCATCCCGTCGATATGGACTCTTGGGGAAGATCAGCCTGTTATCCCCGGGGTACCTTTTATCCGTTGAGCGACACCACATCCACAAGTAGGTGCCGGATCACTAGTCCCGACTTTCGTCCCTGCTCGACATGTCTGTCTCACAGTCAAGCTCCCTTGTGCACTTACACTCACCACCTGATTGCCAACCAGGCTGAGGGAACCTTTGGGCGCCTCCGTTACATTTTGGGAGGCAACCGCCCCAGTTAAACTACCCACCAGGCACTGTCCCCAACCCAGATCATGGGCCAAGGTTAGATGCTCAATCCGATCAGAGTGGTATTTCAACAACGACTCCACCACCACTAGCGTGATAGCTTCACAGTCTCCCACCTATCCTACACAAACCGAACCAAACACCAATACCAAGCTATAGTGAAGGTCCCGGGGTCTTTTCGTCCTGCCGCGCGTAACGAGCATCTTTACTCGTAATGCAATTTCACCGGGCCTGTGGTCGAGACAGCAGAGAAGTCGTTACGCCATTCGTGCAGGTCGGAACTTACCCGACAAGGAATTTCGCTACCTTAGGATGGTTATAGTTACCACCGCCGTTTACTGGGGCTTAAATTCTCAGCTTCGCAACAAAAAAGTCACTAACCGGTCCTCTTAACCTTCCAGCACCGGGCAGGCGTCAGTCCATATACATCAACTTAACGTCTTCGCATGGACCTGTGTTTTTGATAAACAGTCGCTTCCCTCTATTCTCTGCGACCCCACAACACTCCAACCGCAAGGGTCTTCACATCACAGGGCCCCCCTTCTCCCGAAGTTACGGGGGCATTTTGCCGAATTCCTTAACCACAGTTCACCCGAACGCCTTAGTATCTTCAACCTGACCACCTGTGTCGGTTTAGGGTACGGGCCATACACACACTCGCTAGAGGCTTTTCTCGACAGTACAGGATCACCACCATCAACCCCACTGGGTCTACGCATCACGCCTCAACCACATGTGTAGCGGATTTACCTACCACACGGCCTACACGCTTACACCACCAATCCACTAAGTGGCGCGGCTACCTCACTGCGTCACCCCATCACTTGAACCACACATCAGGCCCCACGACATCAACACCACCAACACTCAAAGAATGCTTAGTAGCGTATCCGCAGTGGTTAGTATCAGTGCTTTATCATGGGCGCACATGTACGGGTACCAGAATATCAACTGGTTATCCATCGACTACGCCTGTCGGCCTCGCCTTAGGTCCCGACTCACCCTGGGAAGACGAACTTGACCCAGGAACCCTTAGTCATCCGGCGGTAAGGATTCTCACCTTACAATTCGTTACTCATGCCTGCATTCTCACTCGCACACAGTCCACGCCTCCTCACGGTAACGCTTCCACCCATGCACGACGCTCCCCTACCCAAACAACGTAAGTTGCTTGCCGCGGCTTCGGCGGTGTACTTGAGCCCCACTACATTGTCGGCGCAGAACCACTCGACCAGTGAGCTATTACGCACTCTTTCAAGGATGGCTGCTTCTAAGCCAACCTCCTGGCTGTCTTCGCGATCCCACATCCTTTTCCACTTAGTACACCCTTAGGGGCCTTAACCGGCGATCTGGGCTGTTTCCCTCTCGACTATGAAGCTTATCCCCCACAGTCTCACTGCCGCACAACACAATTGATGGCATTCGGAGTTTGGCTGACATTGCTAAGATTGTAGTCCCGCTCAACCAACCAGTCGCTCTACCTCCACCAAGCTAATACGACGCTGCACCTAAATGCATTTCGGGGAGAACCAGCTATCACGGAGTTTGATTGGCCTTTCACCCCTACCCACAGCTCATCCCCGCAGTTTTCAACCTACGTGGGTTCGCGCCTCCACAACCTCTTACAGCTGCTTCACACTGGCCATGGGTAGATCACCCCGCTTCGGGTCCAGGACATGCCACTAAAACACCCCATTAGGATTCGGTTTCCCTACGACTACCCCACACGGGTTAACCTCGCGACATGCCGCTGACTCGCAGGCTCATTCTTCAAAAGGCACGCCATCACACAATAAAAAGTGCTCTGACGGATTGTAAGCACATGGTTTCAGGAACTATTTCACTCCCCTCCCGGGGTACTTTTCACCATTCCCTCACGGTACTATCCACTATCGGTCACACTGAGTATTTAGGCTTACCGGGTGGTCCCGGCAGATTCACAACAGATTCCACGAGCCCGTTGCTACTCGGGAACCCAACAACCCCCACATCATCATCTTCAGCTACAGGACTCTCACCTACTCCGGTAGATCATTCCAAACCACTTCACCTAACAACAATGCGAAAAAGGGCGTGCCACTGGTAGATGACACACAATCAGGCCCCACAACACCGCACACACAACCCCTACCAGGTATCACATGCACACGGTTTAGCCTCATCCACGTTCGTTCGCCACTACTAGCAGAATCATTATTATTTTCTCCTCCTACGGGTACTGAGATGTTTCACTTCCCCGCGTAACCCCCACAACAGCTATGAATTCACTGAAGGGTAACCCCACATAACCAGGGCCAGGTTTCCCCATTCGGACATCCTCGGATCAACGCTTTATTGACAACTCCCCGAGGCTTAACGCAGCCTTACACGTCCTTCATCGGCTCAGCATGCCAAGGCATCCACCATGCGCCCTCAATAACGAACACACCAACCACCACACACAAACCACACAACCAACAAAAAGCCATGCAGCCACATGCGGTAGCAACAAGTGAACTTGACAAAATAAACAAAAAAGAAAAATCACATTACACACACAAAACACCACCAACCACAAACGGCCGATGGCATCATGCAGATGCTCGCGTCCACTATACAGTTCTCACACAACACCCCAAACCAGCAACACACACCACCACAACAGATGGCATCCATCAACCAGTCAGGCACACAAAAAGGGGATAATGCCCCAGACACCCAACAATGCACCAACGTACAATCAACACTCATTTTTGCATGCATGGACACTTTTACGCATGTCACAAAGCACCATTCAAACACTTGATACTGTCGATTAAGGTGCATGTCCTACCCGGAATTTCCAAACAATCGGTGGCAGCAGAACACTCGCCTACTCAACCACCAACCCACACAAACTGTGTAGGCAACCCACAACTATGGGTCCTGGCTGCAACTGCAGCCTAATAAAAGCTCCTTAGAAAGGAGGTGATCCACCCGCACCTTCCGGTACGGGTACCTTGTTACGACTTCGTCCCAATCGCCGATCCCACCTTCGACGGCTCCCTAACACGTTTAGGCCACCGGCTTCGGGTGTTACCAACTTTCATGACGTGACGGGCGGTGTGTACAAGGCCCGGGAACGTATTCACCGCAGCATTGCTGATCTGCGATTACTAGCGACTCCGACTTCATGGGGTCGAGTTGCAGACCCCAATCCGAACTAAGACCGGCTTTCAGCGATTCGCTCCACCTCACAGTGTCGCAGCGCGTTGTACCGACCATTGTAGCATGTGTGAAGCCCTGGACATAAGGGGCATGATGATTTGACGTCATCCCCACCTTCCTCCGAGTTAACCCCGGCAGTCTCTCATGAGTCCCCAACCAAATGCTGGCAACATAAGACAAGGGTTGCGCTCGTTGCGGGACTTAACCCAACATCTCACGACACGAGCTGACGACAACCATGCACCACCTGTACACCAACCACAAAGGGACGAACTATCTCTAGCCCAATCTGATGTATGTCAAGCCCAGGTAAGGTTCTTCGCGTTGCATCGAATTAATCCACATGCTCCGCCGCTTGTGCGGGCCCCCGTCAATTCCTTTGAGTTTTAGCCTTGCGGCCGTACTCCCCAGGCGGGGCGCTTAATGCGTTAGCTACGGCACGAAAGTCGTAGAAAGACCCTCACACCTAGCGCCCACCGTTTACGGCATGGACTACCAGGGTATCTAATCCTGTTCGCTACCCATGCTTTCGCTCCTCAGCGTCAGTAACTGCCCAGTAACCTGCCTTCGCCATCGGTGTTCCTCCTGATATCTGCGCATTTCACCGCTACACCAGGAATTCCAGTTACCCCTACAGTACTCAAGTTATGCCCGTATCGCCTGCACGCCCGGAGTTAAGCCCCAGAATTTCACAGACGACGCGACAAACCACCTACGAGCTCTTTACGCCCAGTAATTCCGGACAACGCTCGCACCCTACGTATTACCGCGGCTGCTGGCACGTAGTTAGCCGGTGCTTCTTATCTAGGTACCGTCACACAAAGCTTCGTCCCTAGCGAAAGGAGTTTACAACCCGAAGGCCTTCATCCCCCACGCGGCGTCGCTGCATCAGGCTTGCGCCCATTGTGCAATATTCCCCACTGCTGCCTCCCGTAGGAGTCTGGGCCGTATCTCAGTCCCAATGTGGCCGTACACCCTCTCAGGCCGGCTACCCGTCGCCGCCTTGGTAGGCCATTACCCCACCAACAAGCTGATAGGCCGCGAGCTCATCCTACACCGAAAAAACTTTCCAACCACCACACTAAAGATGGCTCCTATCCGGTATTAGACCCAGTTTCCCAAGCTTATCCCGAAGTGCAGGGCAGATCACCCACGTGTTACTCACCCGTTCGCCACTCGAGTACCCTGCAAGCAGGGCCTTTCCGTTCGACTTGCATGTGTTAAGCACGCCGCCAGCGTTCGTCCTGAGCCAGGATCAAACTCTCCACAAAAAGAAAAATTTCAGAACAATAACCTGAAATAGGCCGTGAAAAGCCCAAACCTAACCAAAAGAACAAACCACCACAAACCA
>NZ_JASPIY010000028.1:0-4812 GCF_030232085.1 Corynebacterium sp. MSK073
TTCACACTGATCTGGTAGCGCTCACCTAGCTCTGCGGTGATCCGCGGAGCACCATAGACCTCATCGGAGTCTTTCCAGATCTGATGAATCTTGCGATCAACATCATCGTAAAAAGATGTCCGATCATCCTTACCGGTTAAGCGTTGCTGCTGTATATGGGTCCATTTGTAGTATCCAGACCGAGATACCTTCAACAAGCGTGCCATGCGCTTGATGCTGTAGTTAGCCTTCTCCTGCTGCATTAATTCGAACTTTTCTCTTCGCGTTGCCTTAAAGCGAAGAAGGCTGTCGCTTTTGACAAAAACTCGTTATCCATCTTGGCTTCTGCCAGCTCACGACGCAGACGAGCATTCTCCGCACGAAGATCAGCCTCGCTTAATCCATCGGAAGATCCTTAGGCGTTGACGCTCATTTTTTACCCATCGGCCTAAAAGGCCAGGTGCGACACCAATTTCTTTCGCTACATGAGCAATTGGGCGCTGCGATTCGATTACCAGGTTCGCGGCTTCGCGTCGATACTCAGGTGTGTATTTCTGGCGTTGTTGACTCACAATGAACATCCTCTCTTACGGACACAAGATCCGCACTAATCGGGTGTCCACTAAACGAGGGTAACCTCAGCTACTTCAGTCTCGGCCAGATCCTGAACAACTTCGACCAGCTCGCTAGTGGTGGAAGGGCCCTGTATCTTGGGCGCTTCAAGGAGAGCGGGAAGAGACATTCAGTTCTGAGACTATGCTACCGACGACACAGAGTGGCACAGTGCATTTTTTGGGGTAGGTGGGATCGTGCTCTAGGCGAACAACTGTTTGGTGCGAATTACCTCTTGTCCGAAGACTCCGATAAGTTAGTGACCGTTAAACCTCTCATGGACCCGCTCACTCTCTCGGAGGAATCGTGGCAATCACGTTTACTGAAGAATTTCGCCAAGCTCTCGATTTAATCAGCGCAGGACGAAACGTTCTCATCTCAGGTAAAGCCGGAACCGGCAAGTCCACGCTGTTGCGGGAATTCCTTGAGAACACGGGGAGCAAGAAAGTACTCGTCACCGCACCCACCGGTGTCGCTGCTCTGAACATCGAAGGCTTCACTATTCACCGAGCTTTCGGGTTTCGGCCATCGATGGTCCTGAGCGATCTAGAAAAGGGTGGTTCGTGGCACCCATCCACCATGACATGGGACGTGCTTAAGAAGACTGACATTCTCGTTGTGGACGAGATTTCGATGGTTCGTGCCGATCTCTTCGACATGATGGATCAGGCTCTTTGCCGTATCCGCGGGAATGGGAAGCCCTTTGGCGGTGTGCAGCTCGTACTCGTCGGTGACTTGCTGCAGTTGCCGCCGGTTGTCACTCCGAATGAAGCCGAGCTTTTCAATTCGGTGTGGGAGACCCCTTACTTCTTTTCCGCTCAGGTGTACGCTCGGCTGGACTTGGAAGAAATAAACCTAACTCAGGTCTGGCGTCAGGCTGACCCAACGTTTATTGACCTTCTCAACGAGGTTCGTGAGGGACGTGTCGGCGAAGAATCACTGGAAACCCTGAACCAGTTGGTTGCTCCCGATTTCGATGCGCCCGATGACTGGGTGACGTTGACGTCGCGTAAGTCGACGGTGGCAAGGATTAACCGCCAAAAGCTAGCCAACCTTCCTTCAGAAAAGTTCGTATCGGTTGCGGAAGGTACGGGAGATCTTCCAGCCAATTCCTTCAGCGGTGAGGACGAACTTCACTATGCCGAGGGGGCACGCGTCATGACGGTGATTAATGATCCGAAGGGCCGATTCGTCAACGGTAGTTTTGGTCAGATCGTGCGGGCAACTGGGCACGAGATCGATGTGAGGATTGACGCGACTGGTGAAGTGGTCACCCTGGCCCCACACACGTGGGAAATTAACCGGCCGGGAATTGATGGCTCACGCTTGGTTAGCCAGACAATTGGAACGATTAGGCAGTTCCCAGTCATTTTGGCTTGGGCCATTACCATCCATAAGAGCCAAGGCAAGACAATCCCAAAGCTCTACATTGATCTTGCCGGCGGTACTTCCACCGATGGGCAGTTCTACGTTGCACTATCACGTGCAGTTGATTTGGAACATCTGCGCTTTTCTACTCCGGTGGAGCCTCGTCACATACGTGCCAACAACGCCCTTGTCCGTCGTGTCAGACGAGAAGTAAGTAGCGGCGTCAATACCGACCGTGTGGTGCTCGTGTCATTCAACGGCGTGAATTTTGGCATGAGTGAACACGTCGCACGAATTCATGCGATTGTGTATCAAAATGGTAATCGGGTTGCGAGCTTTGGGTCGTGGATTAATCCGATGGCTGACCTCGGGGAATTTGGACAGCGCTATAAGATTCCGGTGGGCGGGCTCGCTATGGCACCGACGTTAGGAGATTTCTGGCCACTTCTCCTTCGTCAGGCTCAAGATGGCATCGTCGTTGGTGACCGTCTTGCCATGCTCGAGCGTGCCGTACGTCATCAAGAAAAAGGCATGGATGTTGCTCTCGGCATCGGGTACGAGGTGGGGGACTTTAGCTTCGAACCAGAAGGTGATGACGTCGTCAGCCGGTGTGAGTCGATGGCGGTTGCCTATGAGAATGGCACGATTGCCCCGTCACGCGGACAACTAGTTCCCCGCGCAGAACGGGAAACCGAAGGCGCAGTACTTATTCCTTCTTGGGCGCCGAAAGCGCCGATGATCTTGGACCAGCTGCAGGCCACGGATTCGGATAATGCATGGGCAGCGATGTCCGGTGGCACCGTGATGCCGCGTTCATTCGCGGAGGTGGAAGAGTGCGCCGAACTTCTTTCTGCATGGGCGGTATCGCGGGGCTTGTGGACGCAGGAGCTTTACGACGACATCCAGGCCCGCGTCGCACGCATCGATACCCGTACCGTGGAGCTGCCAGCGGTCGATAATGCCCCTGTGGATGTCCCTAGTCTCCTTGTTCCGGGGACTCGTATCGCTTTTACCGGGCGTAACGAGCTCCTCGGCGGCCCCGCCGATGACGAGCGCCTTGACCGCATCTGCCGTACCCGCCGCCTTGAGTACAAGAAGGGAATGTCGAAGACACGGTGTGATGTTCTCGTCGCTCGCGATGTAGCATCGATGTCTCGTAAAGCTCAGGCAGCTCGCGAGTTTGGGAAGCCGATCATCTCGCAGGACGATTTCGAGTACTGGTATGAACACGGTCCGTTCCTCGAAGCGCCCGCCCCCGCAGCGGACACCGGAGCTGCAGTAGTAGAGGAACCAGCCAGTGCTCCAGTGAAGGAAACTGAGGCCGCTCCGACGGCTGCTGCTACCGGTTCGCAAGTTGCGGAGGTAGAAAACAATGTCGCGCGGGCCGCGGACGTCCTGTCCCCAGGTACCCGCGTAGCGTTCCGTGGCTCTACCATCATTGACAATCAGCTTTACCCACAAGGGCCGGTGCTCCAAGAATTTTGCGCGGGGTTGGGTCTGGTCTACAAGCAGTCCGTAACCAAGACACGGTGTGATGTCCTCGTAACTGATGACCTCACAGCCCAAGACGGCAAAGCAAGCCTTGCGGTGCGTTACAACAAACCATTAGTGAAGCGTGAAGACTTTGCCGCATGGGCGCAGGAGCAACTGCGCGAGGAAGAGGAAGAAACGGATGTTGCTGCAGCCGCAACAGTTTCAGATCTGCAGGCGGCTAACCCATTCATTGTGGACGACGAGCCGTCTACCACTACGGAAGCAGTAGAGCCGGACACTAACACGGATCCTGAGCTTGGGGATGCCGCCGACGCCTCGGCTCCGCCCCAAGGCTGGAGCCTGTCTCATACACCATGGGAGCCGACACGCCAGGCTCAACCAGAGCCGTTGCCTGAGCAGCAACCATCACCCCGGGCAGATGCGACACAGCAGCGTGAGCAGAACGGCCAAGATGAATCCTTATCTTGGTTCGCGGAACCGTCGCCGAAGCAAGAATCTCCCTACGCGCCGGCACCATCAGCGGAACCAGCTCAGTCGACCCCTGCAGCAGCATTCCCGGTGCCCGAACCAGTTACAAAGCCGGTCCCGGAAACCTCTCAGCCCGGCAAGGAGAGAAAGTCCCCACGCTGGTTCAAGCGCTCAGCTCTAGGTTTGCTTGCGTTAACAATCGCAATATTCGTGGGAGCAGCTGTTGGTGCCCCAGATGCGTTCCTTGGACTAATGATACTCGCGTGGATGGTTGCGGCATTCGGCACCGTCCTCTTTGGTGCCGTTGCCCTTGTTACGTGGAAGCGCTGAGTAAGAACTGTTCCGACGAGACGGTTCCTTTATCAGTCGAGTCGGTACAACTCCTAGTCATCCGGCATTCCAGTGCCGGGGACGTAGTGAAGTCCGAGCTTCAAGGAGAGGGCAATCGACGCCTCGTTGAGGCGTCGATGATGGCGACGACGGGGAGCTATGCGAACCGTCCGCGTGCACTGGAAATCGCAGCAGCTGCGGCCTCCTTGGCAGGCCTTTCCCCTTGTGATTCGGGCGTGAAGCGGTAGTAGAGCTCTCCGGTACAGACTGGTCTGGGCTCTGAATCATAATTTTCCCGATGTAGTGAAACTGCTTGCATGCGTCGGCGTTATTCAACTTTAGCGGGCGGGGCGCGATGGGTGAAACGCTTCCAATAGATTTTGTTTCTATGCGGTGCCGTGTTGAACCCATTCAATTATCTATTCTAACGATCTAGAGTCAGCCTTGGGCCAGTCTTGCTACTTGACTTGTGAAGGTGGTTTACTTGACGCGCGACGCTATTTAGTACCGGTAGGGCGGTATCGAGTACCGACCGGTGCGGATATCGGGTACCGGGGGTAG
>NZ_JASPIY010000029.1:0-3728 GCF_030232085.1 Corynebacterium sp. MSK073
CTTCGGTGACACCGTAGTCATTATCGGTGAAACTCCTTCTAGATCAGAGCCTCACACACAAACTTCCTGACACCCTCACCCATAGTGTTGGTGAACCACCCAAGATTTCGCGCGCAACAATTTGTTTTCGAAGAATCGATTATTGGTGCTGAGAAAAATATTCGCTCCAGGTAGTTGTTTACGAATTCCACGCAAAGTAATCATGAATTCACAAGTGCCTACATTCACGATCTATTGCACTTTCCCCATAAAGGCATGATGAATTAACTGTTTCCGGAGCTGCACCAGAATCTGCTTGGATCCTTCTACCAAGTGTTGAATTTTATCAAGCTTTTCCAAGGAATTTTCAATGCCCTCTGCAATCACCTTCTGAGAATCTAACGCAGGGATTCTGACGAGGATGTCATATATTTTCTTGCCGGAAATTAGTGGCTGCGCACTGGAACTCGTATTTTTTCGCAGATTGGTGTGTAGCAAAAGAAAGTAGAGAAACTTCTTGTCTATCTCGTTTTCATTGAAGTGCACGACCAGAGCGTTATCAGTTACCCAGCATTCTTCGTTCGTCATGTGGACAGAACCGCAATAAAATCCGACTCTACCGATTGTGATTGTTTCAGCTGGGTAACAGGACTGGTCATGGTATCCGGTAACGCCGTTGCCACCATAAACAGGAACGGTACCACCAGGGGCCATCTCTTTTGCCGTTAAGCCTTTTCCAGATGAGACCCTTATAATCTCGCCCAAGGGCTTAGTCTCCCAAACAGTGTCATGTACATTACCTTCATTTGAAACTCCGTGCCCCGCAAGCAATGTTCGGGCAATGCCAACCTTTCTATCTGAAAGATTGTCTAGAAAACTATCGAGTCGTTGTATGGCGTCGTCGATTTTGGCGTTAGTTTTCTCGATAAAATCAACGATACGTGCTTGCTCACCTAACGGGGGCAGACTAATCGGGAGCTGTAAAAAATCGGTCGCCTTAATCGATGGTGAATTGTCTCCTTTCATCTTTGCCGTCGCCATCGAAATGAACGTTGGGCTACAAAGGAAATGAAAAAGGTAGCGCGAATCAACTACTGGGGCAGGTGTGCAAACATAAAAACCAGTGCTCGCGATTGCTTCTGAGAATTCTGACCCTACACGCGCTATGTTCATGAGGTAGGGACGAACGAGAGAGAATAGGGTATCTCCGTCGTGCACCGCTCGAGATGCCCTGCTTGGCGCTTTGGACGCTGCAACGATTTTTGGGTTTGCTACTTTTTGGCACTTATTATTGACTGCATCGATATCGATGTAAGTAAAGGAGCCTCCCCTAGGTTTGCGTGTCTCCATGGGAAGTAATACCGTACCCAACCGCACCCACCGCCAGTCTCCAGGAACGGCGTATGGTTGTTCGGCCTCTGGAACGATGGCTTCGTTAGGAATCCCTTTGAAGTCTGTGATGAGCGGGAGTTTCATTGCCACTAATCTTCACCTTCTCCGAGGCTGAGATCGCTTGCTAGAGTGCGCAGGAGGTCAGCTGCTTCGTCAAGAAGGGTTGCGGCTTCGAGCGCGGATGCTGCTGGGGCAAAGTTTTCCGCGTCGAAAGTTTCTACTTCAACACGCATGAGGCCCAGATCTAGAGAGTCCTCTTTAGCGTTAATCTCGCTGCGCTTGAAGTAGGTTAGCCGCTCGTTTGCCAGCTGAGTTCGATCTTCAGCCAAATACGCTTTCTCAAAGTCAGCGAAGTGTTCAACGGTAAGTGGCGTACGCTTGCCGAACGAAGGCATCTGAGAACGAAGGTCGTAGAACCAAACTCCGCTGGTATTTCCTTTGTCGGTGAGTCCACGTTCGAAGAAGAGTACGTTGGTCTTGACGCCTGGGGCGTAAAAGATACCGGTTGGAAGCCTGAGGATAGTGTGTAGGTTGCATTTGTCCATCAGGTCTTCTCGGATGCGGCGGCCATCACCGTCAGCGAAAAGAACATTGTCTGGTAGTACAACCGCAGCGCGTCCACCTGGCTTAAGGCTTCGATAAATATGCTGCAGGAAGTTCAGCTGCTTATTTGATGTCGGGAAGGTTAGATCATCACGAGTTGCACGTTCCCCTCCCTTTTTCGTTCCAAATGGCGGGTTAGTCAGAACAACATCAAACCCAATAAAGCGCTTGCCGTCAGGCGAAAGCGTATCTCCTAAATGGATAGGGGATTCGATGCCATGAAGCATAGCATTCATCAACGCAAGTCGATGAGTGTCATGGACAAGCTCCACACCGGTAAATGCCTTCTTTACTTGGAAGTCGGCTTGATCTTCGTCCAGATCGAACAGGTCGTCTGTGTTGGCGCATACGTGCTCACTCGCAGCAATCATGAAGCCAAAAGTTCCACATGCGGGGTCGTTGCAGAGCTCACCAGGCTGTGGGTCAATAAGCCGCACCATAACGTCAATAAGGACACGCGGGGTGAAGTACTGACCGGCACCAGACTTTTTCTCGTTAGCGTTTTTCTCAAGCAGCCCTTCGTAGAGGTTACCGAGCCCCTCCTCACGAGCGGAATACCAATCCAGAGCATCAATTGACTTGATAATCTTCTCAAGGTTTTTCGGCTCATCAATATTTGTAGATGACGCAGCATAGATTTCATGGACTCGACCAGTTGCTTCTTCGCCGAGGTGTTGGAGCAGGTCACGGTAGAACCGCTTGAGTTCGATGCCGGACTTCGTGCGCAGTTCATTCCATCGGTATTGTTCGGGAATCCCGTCTTCTGCACCGGTTTCCTTGGCCATTTTCAAGAATAGGATGTAAGTCAGCTCGGTGACGTACTGATGGAAGGTGATTCCATCATCGCGTAGGACGTTGGACAGGTTCCAGAGCTTCGCAACGATCTCTTGATTGTTCATGCGGTTAGGTCCTCATACATATAGTCCTTAAGTTCAGAGACTATTTTGGCGAATTCGCCATCAAATGCAGCCTGCACTCGATTCAGTCCTCCCTGTTGTCTAAAGCGAGAGTCTGTATCGAAGGTGTCTGTTGAGATGAGTAACTCGTTTTCGAGGTACGCCTCAACGCGAGATATCCAGCCCTGCTGAACTCTAGTAAAGTCATGTTCTCTTTTCAGTTTGTCGATAGCAAGTTTCACCCGTTCCTTGTGGGTAAGGAGCGGAGATCCGAGTGCAAAACGGCGAATGAGTGAGATGATGTCTGCAGTAATCTCTTTGTTAGACACTTGCGACAAGGCTGAAGAGAGTTTTTGCTCGGTATAGCCTTTGCGGTCGAGCATGAGCCTTAGTGATTTCAGTTCCGCTCGGGTGAGTTCAGAAGGGCGAGTACACACTATTTGTAAGGCTGCAATCTCATCACTGTTTTGCTCCAGGAAGGATTTGAACTCTTCTAGATAGTCCTCAGGCTTTTGGGCGTTTCCAAAGTCCCTGGTGTGTGAGATGAGTTCATCTTCAGCCTCTGAAATCACTAGTTTTCGTGGGTCGCCAAAGGTCGAGTTGTCGAGGAAATCGAAGAACTGCGCGTGTTCTTGAATCCATGCGGCTGCATCTGCTGGTGAGGCTTCACGAAGTTCTTCAATCACTTCGGAGATCGTGTTTCCACCGCCAAGGTCTTTAAGGTGTTCAGCTGTAGTTTCGGCAATCTTGCGTCGTCTACGTTGGAGCTTAGCCACTACCTGGGTCAAGTCCGTTTGAGTGGTGTTTCTACCTTTCGATAGAGCATGCAGTGTGATGGTGTCAGGGGCCAGCACGTGC
>NZ_JASPIY010000002.1:0-108811 GCF_030232085.1 Corynebacterium sp. MSK073
AGCGAGCAGCTCTGGGAGGTGTGCCGCAACCTAGGGGTTGCTCAGTCTGTGGGGCGTACTGGGGTGTGTTTCGATAATGCGATGGCTGAGTCGTTCTGGTCGACGCTTAAGACCGAGTTCTACGACCGGAAGCGCTGGCCAACCCGCGATGCTGCGCGTCAGGCCGTTGCCTACTGGATTGAAGTAGTCTACAACCGTCGGCGCCGGCACTCCGCCCTTGGGATGGTCAGCCCTGTCGATTTCGAAAACCACACCAGCCTAACCACCAGCAGAAAAGAAATCGCTGCCTAACCACTAGGTAGCTCCACTACGTGTCCACGATTTGCGGGCAACCCCATCTGCACGAGTGTGGCCCATCGTTGGTTGGTGTCTGGTTGGCAGGGGTCGTGGGTCTTTGCTTGGTCGTGGAGGTTGATGAAGTTGACTCCGAGGTCGTGTGCTGCGCGTCCGATTTCGCGGTTGAATTCGTCTTCTGCGGTTGTTGCGCCCGGGATAGTTACTGGGAGCTGCAGCTGGTCGTGGTTGACTACGCACAGGGTGTCGTTGACGGTCATTGGGACGTAGTTGACCATGGTGATGCGGGCGTTGGGTGCGGCTTTGCGGATTTTGTTGAATTGGAAGTCTAGTAGTCCGCGGTAGGTGGAGGCTTTGGGAACGTCGGGGAGGGTGGCGTTGGCTAGGGCGTCGAAGTAGGTGCCTTGTTGGAGGCCGCCGTACATGAATACTACTTCTTTGGTGTCGTGGCCGATGTTGCCTTGTTTGATGGCGTCGTCGACGTGTTGGTTGACCCAGACGCTGGTTCCGTTGCAGGAGTAGTCGGCGAGGTTGTGGTCGAGGTTGTTGGCGGTTTGGTGCGCCCAGTTGTGCTTGTCGTTGAAGCAGGGGTGGAAGGGGCGCTTGTATGGGGAGGTTGCTCCTCGGTCTCCTGGTGCGCCGCCGTTGGCGGTGAAGGAATCGCCGAAGGTGACCATTTCCTTGCCTTGGTCCGCATTTGCAGTCTGGGCCATGGTGAGGCTTGTGGTGAGGGCGATGAGTCCGGCGGTGATTTTGGTCTTTATGTTTTTCATATCTTTCGCCTTGGGTAGGGGATGTTTACAGGGTGCACCTTTGTGCATGCTGTGGTTATCTTAGTGGTTTCTTGGTGAGAGTCCAGTCTGTAGTTAAGCTGGGAGATTGCTTATTGGGTGATTCCGGGGGACAGCCTCTGCATCGAGATAAATGGTGATATAACTTTGCACGGCGTGTCAGCCTTTCCAAAGCTTCAAGTTCAACTTAAACTTAAGCGCACAATAGACAGCTCACGCCGCAGGTAGCAGTCCGGAGGAGGGGAACCTTCGGAATGCGGCCGCGGTAAATCTTCAAGGACGTTTACCTATGCGCAAAAACACTTCCCCGGGCAAGGTCCGTAAGGGGCTCGCGGTAGCAGCCATGCCGACCGCCATTGCCGTTGGACTTGCCCTGCTGCCCAACGCCACCGCCCAAAGCTCTCTTGGTGACATGAGCTCCGCTCAGCCAGGCAACGGCAGCAGCCTGTCTGATCACTTTGCGCCTAAGGATCCGCCGGCCCGTACCCCAGTGGAGACCGAATACCCACAGGTGGAGGGGCTGCCGGATGGCGTAAAGATCAACCGTGTGGAGTACCTGTCCAACCGTCACCTGATGGTTTATATCCAGTCCGCAGCCATGCCGGATCACGAGCAGAAGGTGCAGATCCAGCTCGCGCGCGACTGGTATTCGCAGCCGGAGAAGAAGTTCCCAGAGGTATGGGCACTTGATGGCCTGCGCGCCCGCGATGACGAGTCCGGCTGGACCATTGAGACCAATATCCTCAACCAGTATGCGGATCGCAACGTCAACCTCATCATGCCGGTGGGTGGCGAATCTTCCTTCTACTCCGATTGGCAGCAGCCGGATGCAGGGAAGAACTACAAGTGGGAGACTTTCCTTACCAAGGAATTGGTCCCAATTTTGGATCATGAATACCGCTCCAACCAGAAGCGCGCGGTGACTGGGCTGTCCATGGGCGGTACCGCAGCGGTCAACTTGGCGGAGCGTAACCCGCACTTGTTTGATTTCGTGGGTTCGTTCTCCGGCTACCTCGATATGACTACCCGTGGCATGCCACAGGCCATCATGGCTGCGCAGCGCGATGCTGGCGGCTACGATTCCCGCAAGATGTGGGGCGAGCCGGGCTCGCAGGATTGGATCGACCACGATCCGAAGCTGGGCATCGAAAACCTCAAGGACATGCAGGTCTATGTCTCTGCTGGTAACGGCAAGGACGACTTTGGCCAGGAAGACTCGGTGGCCAAGGGACAGGCAAGTCTGGCCGGCATGGGGCTGGAAGTTATCTCTCGGATGTCCACCCAGACCTTCGTGGATTACGCGAAGCGCGCCAATGTGGAACCAGTAGTGGAATTCCGGCCCTCCGGCGTGCACAGCTGGGAATACTGGCAATTTGAGATGCAAAATGCATGGCCGCACATTGCTGATGCCCTCGACCTTGACAAGGCTGACCGCGGTGCGGATTGTAATACCGAAGGCGATATCGCCAAGGCCACCAAAGAAGGCATACTCGGTTCCTGCCTGAATAACGAATATGATGTTGCCGGTAAGGGCAAGGCACAAGACTTCGAAACCGGTACGGCGTACTGGTCCCCGGAGAATGGTGCGCACGCCCTGTACGGCCGCATCGGCGCCCGCTATGCGGAAATCGGTGGCCCCACCTCCTGGTTGGGCTTCCCTAAGTCCGGTGAAACTAAGACGATGGATGGCAAGGGACGCCTCGTGCGTTTTGAACACGGTTCCATTTACTGGAGCCCAGAGACCGGCGCCTGGGAAATTACCGGTGACATGTACAAGAAGTGGGGCGAGAAGGGCTACGAAGGCGGCGATCTGAAGTTCCCGACCGGCCCGGTAAAGAAGGTGGGCGATGGCCTTGTCCAGGAATTCCAAGGTGGCATTCTGACCCGCAACCCGGACGGCAAGAACCAGGTCTCCTTTGGTGCCATTGGCAAAAAGTACAAGGACATGGGTGGCGCTGACTCCCCACTGGGCTTCCCCACGGACGGTGAGAAGAAGGTAGAGGGCGGCTTCTTCCAGGAGTTTGAACATGGCTCCATCTACTGGTCCCCAGAATCCGGCGCGCACTACATTTTGAAGGGCGCCATTATGGATGAATGGGGTAAGAAGGGCTGGGAGCAAGGCGAGTTTGGCTGGCCCACTTCTGATTACTCCGAAATCGCCGCTGGTGGATTGAAGCAGGAGTTCCAGCACGGGACGATCAGTGAAGTCATGGGCCGCGTACAGACTGAAAAGAAGTAAGCATGCGTAAATTAGCCCTCGTAGGAGCGGTCTTATGCCTCGGATTGGCAGGGTGTGACTCTGCCACCGTGGATAGTGACTCCGGCAATGACACCTCGGTGGCGCCGCTGTCGCGCGAAAAAACCTCCGAAGAATCGACCACGAGTAGTAGCGAGTCCGCATCCAGCAGCGCTTCCTCCTCGCAGGAGCCATCCGAATCCAAGGAATCCGCGGAGCCGACGAATGGGTCTCGTTCAGCGAACTCCCCAGAGGATCGCGGTGCGCGCGAGATTTCAGAGATCCCCTCCGCGCAGCTGCCCAAGGAAGAGGCTGCGTACTTGGATTCGTTGAAGGATGCCGGCGTGAATGTCGATGGGGTAGAAGATCAGCTCCTCGGCGCCGGTCAAGGGGCCTGCGGTGACAATGGCATCACTATTCCTGCGGTAGCTGGGCAACTGATTGAACAGCAACGCTCTGACATGGATTATGAGGAGCTCACCAAGCTTCTCCAGGACAACGCACGTTCAGCTCTTTGCTAGCTTTCTTTGAGGTTTTCCGGGTACAACTAGTTCATGCGAAAAATCATAACCGTCGTTGCCGTCCTCGCTCTCCTCGTCGTTATCGGCGCGGGGGCTGCGCATTACCTCACGAGCTCGGACTCGGCGGGGCCTAGCTCCCCCGAGGGGCCAGAATCCGGGCAGCCACCGGAGGAATCCCAGCCGGATTGGTGCCCGAGTGCGGAGTTCATCTCCGCGCCAGGTACCTGGGAATCGGCTGCCGACGATGATCCCCTCAACCCTTCTGCTAATCCGCGCTCGTTCATGCTGTCTATTACGCAGCCGTTGCAGGAGGCTTACGGGGATGATGTAAAGGTGTGGACCCTTCCTTATACTGCGCAATTTAAAAATATCAATGCGCAGGAGGAAATGAGCTACGACGATTCCCGTGATGAGGGCACCGCGAAGATGAATGAAGAGCTGCGCGGCATGCATGATAGCTGCCCACAGACTAAGTTCATTTTGAGTGGTTTTTCCCAAGGTGCGGTGATCGCCGGCGATGTGGCCGATGACATTGGCGGTGGCGAAGGTGTAATCCCCGCAGAAAATATCGCGGGCGTGGCGCTGATTGCAGATGGCCGGCGTGAAAACGGCGTGGGCCAAAATCCGGGCCACGAGCTCGGCGGAATTGGTGCCGAGATTGCCTTGGAGCCCGTCTCCGGCCTCGTTCAGCCCATCGTGCCTGGGGCTACCATGCGCGGCGCGCGCCCGCACGGCTTCGGAGAGCTCGCGGATAGAACCTTCCAGATCTGTGCCCCCAATGACACCGTGTGTGATGCGCCCACCGGCGTGGGCAATGGTTTGGAACGCGCCAAGGATTTGATCGGGGCCAATGGGGTGCACGCGCAATACGCCAGCAACGACGGCGTGATTGATGGGACTACTGCGAACCAGTGGGTTGTGGACTGGGCACACGGCGTCATTGACGCCGTGTAATGTGAGGCGCTATAACATCGATATTTTTTAAGACAAAACCATTTACCAAAGGAGAATCGATGGATATACAGCAACTCATGGGGAAGTTCTTTGACACCGAGGGCAATATAGCCCTCCCGGCAGAGCTCACCTTGGCGGGCTTGGCCGAGAACCTCTACCAGGCAGAGACGGATACCTCGCAGGTTGTAATCCGCCAGTGGCTATACGGTGAGGAAGACACCGCCCGTGAGCTCAGCCGCCAGGAGGTCAATACCCGGATCAAAGTGGTGGCAGCGCGCCTACAACAGGTTGCAGAACCGGGAACCCGCGTGGCCATTCTGGCAGGCAACTCTCCCGAATACCTCTTTGGTTTCTTAGGTGCGATGTATGCGGGAATGACCCCGATTCCGCTCTATGATCCGAATGAGCCGGGGCACGCGGATCACCTCAAGGCGGTCTTTGCTGACTGCGAGCCCCCTATCGTGTTGACCAATCGCGTATCGGCCGCGGCGGTGCGCAGCTACTTCTCCACCGAGCGGGAGCGCCCGCGCGTCATCTCCATCAATGCGCTGCCTGATTCCTTGGCGGCGTCGTGGAAGCCGGTCGCTGGCGCGGGCGTGGAGTCCACCGCCTTCCTGCAGTACACCTCTGGTTCAACGCGCACCCCTGCTGGTGTAGAACTGAGCAATCGCGCGATTTTGGTGAATGTGCTGCAGATCTTCCGGGCGGTGAACCTGCAGTTCCCACCGCGCGTGGTCTCGTGGCTGCCGATGCACCACGATATGGGCATCATCTTGGCGCTATTCACCACTATTTTGGGCATCGAATTGGACATGATGACCCCGCGCGATTTCATCCAACACCCCAACCGGTGGGTTGAGCGCATCAGCTGCCAGCCGGGTAAAGAGAAGAATACCTATACCGCCGTGCCCAATTTCGCCTTGGAATTGGCCGCGCGCTACGGCAAGGACGCGGATTTCTCCAACGTTGATGGCATCCTCATTGGTTCTGAGCCGGTGACGGAACCAGCGGTACAGAAGTTCTTAGACACTTTTAGCGTTGACCGCTCGGTGCTGCGTCCGTCCTACGGTTTGGCGGAGGCAACCCTCATCGTCGCTACCGCACAGGATGAAAAGCGCCCCGTCATTTCCCATTTCAACCGCGAAAAGTTGGCGGACGGGCACGCTGTTATTGAAGAAAAGTCCGCTGCAACGGTTGCTTTTGCCTCGAATGGCCAGGGCGTCTCGTTCCAGCACCTGGCCATCGTGGATCCTGAAACTAAGGCCGAGGTCCCAGAGGGCACCATCGGTGAAATCTGGGTGCATGGACAAAATATGGCAACGGGCTACCTCAACCGCCCGGAAGAAACCGCGGCTACCTTCCGCAATACTCTGGACGAGCGCATCCAGGATGGCCTGCCGGAGGATGATTGGTGGATGGCCACCGGTGATCTCGCCACCATCATCGAAGGCGAACTGTATATCACCGGGCGGCTTAAGGATCTCATCGTCATCGCCGGGCGCAATCACTACCCGCAAGATATTGAAGGCACCGTGCAGGACGCATCGGCGCACGTGCGCCCAGATTCCGTCGCCGCCTTTGCCGTAGAGGGCGAAAACTCAGAGTCCTTGGTTCTCTTGGTGGAGCGCGCCGATGATGCGGATCCGTCCGGCGACGCTGCCGCCGGCGAGGCGATTCGCACGGCCGTGACGAAGAATCACGGCATTACCCCGAGCGATATCGTGTGGAAGGCGCCAGGAGAAATTAAGCGCACCTCCTCGCATAAGATTGCCCGCCGCGTGGCAAAGAAGGACTACCAAGCCTAAAGCTGGATTCGGACGTTGAGTTAACAAGGTGACAAAATAGAGCGATATAGGTATTTGTCGTTCTATTAACCCCACTAGGAAAGACGGTTTATGACCATCGAGCAACTTCGTGCATGGCTGCGTGACTGGGTATCCCAGGCCACGGGCGTAGCGGCCGCAGAGATTTTAGATTCCACCCCCCTGGAAAACTATGGTCTTTCCTCTCGAGATGCCGTAGTGCTGTCGGGTGAATTAGAAAATCTTTTAGGCACGCAGCTCGATGCGACGGTGGCGTATGAGTACCCCACGATTGAACTTCTAGCCAATCGCTTGCTTAATGGGCCCGCGGGGCGGCACGACGATGCACCGCGCGTGCAGCGCACAGCTCGCGCTGCACAGGGTACTGATATTGCGGTTATCGGCTTGTCCGGACGTTTCCCAGGCGCTAAAGATGTGCCGGAATTTTGGACCATGCTCGCTGAATCGCGCGCGGGCACAGGGCCGCTGCCGGTGGGGCGGTGGTCTGAGTACAGCGCGGATCCGGTAATGAGCGAGAAGATCGCGCAGCACAATACCGACGGCGGTTATATCGACGATATTGCATCCTTTGACGCGGAGTTTTTCGGCCTATCGCCGCTGGAGGCCGCAAACATGGATCCGCAGCAGCGCATCCTGCTTGAGTTGGTATGGCACGCGCTGGAGAACGCGGGCCTTCCCGCCAATGAGCTGCGCGGCACGCACACGGGGGTGTACATGGGCTCGACCAATAATGATTACGGCATGCTGATTACCGCCGATCCCACGGAGATGCACCCTTATGCACTCACGGGTAATTCCTCGGCAATCGTTGCCAACCGCATTTCCTATGCCCTGGATTTCCGCGGCCCGTCCATCAATGTGGACACGGCCTGCTCGTCTTCCTTGGTTGCAGTCGATCATGCGATCAAGGATCTGCGCACCGGTGCGGCCGATGTAGCGCTGGCGGGTGGCGTGAATATCTTGGCCGCCCCGCACGCCTCCACCGCCTTTTCGGAGCTCGGCGTGACCTCTCCTACCAGCGCCATTCATGCTTTTTCTGATGACGCCGATGGCATCGTGCGTGCCGATGCCGCCGGCGTGCTGGTGCTCAAGCGCCTACAGGACGCGGAGGATGATGGCGATGAAATCCTAGCCGTCCTCAAGGGCTCTGCCGTCAATTCTGATGGCCACTCGAATGGCCTGACTGCGCCTAACCCAGAAGCGCAAGAAGACGTGCTGCGCCGCGCCTACGCGGATGCGGGCGTGGCGCCCGAGGACGTGGATTATGTGGAGGCCCACGGTACGGGCACCATCTTGGGCGATCCCATCGAGGCCAGCGCGCTCGGCCGCGTGCTGGGCGCTGGGCGCGGCATCGAATCGCCCGTGCTCTTGGGCTCTGCCAAGACCAATATTGGCCACTCCGAATCCGCCGCGGGCGTCGTGGGCCTCATCAAAGTCATCGAGGCCATGCGGCACGATATTATCCCGGCGAATATCAATTACGCTGGTCCGAACCGCTATATCGATTTCGTGGCCGAGCGCCTCGAGGTCGTTGAAGACCCGCGCGAGTGGCCGGAATACTCCGGGAAAAAGGTGGCCGGCGTATCGGGCTTTGGCTTTGGCGGCACGAATGCCCACGTCGTCTTGACGGATTACCAAGGCACCCCGCGTACCACCGAGCCGCAGCTATCCACCGACACGGTGGCGCTGCCGGTCTCCGGCCTCTTACCTTCCCGCCGCGCGCGTGCGGCGGGCCTGCTCGCGGATTTCCTCGAGGCAGAACAACCAGACCTAGCAGATGTCGCGCGCACGATCGCGCGCCGCAACCACTCGCGCTCGCGCGCCGTTGTCATGGCCAGCTCCACTGACGAGGCCATTAAGCGCCTGCGCCAGGTGGCCGAGGGCAAGGTGTCTGTCGGCATCGCCGCGGCGGATTCCCCGCAGGTGCAAGGTCCGGTCTTCGTGTATTCCGGCTTTGGTTCCCAGCACCGCAAGATGGCGAAGGACATGATCGCCCTGTCGCCGCTGTTTAGCGCGCGGCTGAAAGAACTCGATGACATCGTGGATTTCGAGTCGGGCTGGTCCATCCTGGACATCGTTGAAGATGATTCCCAAACCTATGACACGGAAACGGCGCAGGTTGCCATCACCGCCATCCAGATCGCGCTGACGGACCTATTGGCCTCCTTCGGCGTGCGCCCGGCGGGCGTTATAGGCATGTCCATGGGTGAAATCGCCGCGGCCTATGCCGCAGGTGGCATTTCCGCGCGGGATGCGATGATTATTGCCTGCCACCGCGCGCGCTTGATGGGCGAGGGAGAGGCATCGCTAAGCGAGGCCGAGCAAGGAGCCATGGCCGTCGTCGAGCTATCCGCCGAGGACATCGCCGCCCTCGATGCAGCCATCGAGCCAGCCGTCTATACCGGGCCCGGCATGACCACCGTGGGCGGTCCCCGCCAGGCGGTGCTGGATCTGGTGGAGAAACTCGACGGGGAAGGAAAATTTGCCCGCGCGCTCAACGTGAAGGCCGCGGGACATACCTCCGCCGTCGACCCGATCTTGGGCGAGCTCGAAGCTGCCATCGCCGGCATGGAGGCCCGCCCGCTGCATACGACCCTCTTTTCCTCCGTGGATAAGGGTGAGGTCTACCGCCCCGGCACCACCGTCCACGATGAGGATTACTGGCTGCGCATGACCCGCTACCCGGTGTATCTGCAGGACGCTACGGAACAGGCCTTTGCTGCAGGGCACACCCAGTTGGTGGAGATTTCGCCGAACCCGGTGGCGCTCATGGGGCTGATGTCTACCGCGTTTGCCGTGGGCAAGGCCGATGCGCAATTGCTGTATAGCCTAAAGCGCAAGGTGGAGCCCACCGAGTCCTTGTTGGATCTATTGAGCAAGCTCTACGTAACCGGAACCCCGGTGAATTTCGCCGCCGCATTGGGCTCGGGCGCGCAGGCAGAAGCGCCGTATACCCAGTTCAACCGCCAGCGCTTCTGGACCAACGCGCGGCCCTCGGCCGGGGTTTCCGGCTTGCCCGGTACTCGCGTGAACCTGCCGGAGGGCAAGGTGGCCTTTTCCACCAACGCGGATCAGGCCCCGTCCACGCTGGCCATCGTGGAGGCCGCCGCAGAAGCGGTGCAGCCTGGGGCGCACATCGTGGCCGCGGAGGAACACCGCGATCTCCCTCCGTACGGGGAAATAACCACCGTGGTCACCACGTCCATCGGCGGCATGTCCATCGCCGTCTACAGCGTGCAGGACACCCGGACGGAGTTCTTGGCGGAAGGTTTTGCCTCCGGCTTGGACTTGGGCGCGGGTGCGATCCCCGGGGTCGCAGCGGTGCCAGAGGGCAGCGCCGCCCCGGAGCCGACTGCCGATGACGCGAATGTAGACGCGGTGCGCTGGGATCCGCGCCAAGAAACCGTCGAGGACCGCCTGGCGCTTATCGTGTCCGAATCCATGGGATATGACGTCTCGGATCTGCCGCGCGAGCTGCCGCTGATTGACCTGGGCCTCGATTCCCTGATGGGCATGCGCATTAAAAACCGCGTGGAAAATGACTTCCAGATTCCACCGCTGCAGGTGCAGGCGCTTCGCGATGCCTCCTTGGCAGACGTCATCACCATGGTTGAGGAAGCCGTTGCCGGCGGCCGCATTGATAACAGTGAGAACAGTGCCGATGCTGCGTCGACTACCGAGTCCGCGGCACCCGCAGCAGACGAGACCACCCAAGACTCGGAGCAGGGCGTGGGCGTCGCCCCGCGCGATGCCTCTGAACGCATGGTCTTTGGCACGTGGGCAAGCATTACCGGCAAGGCCCCGGCGGGCGTGACCTCGCCGCTTCCGGAGATCTCTGAGGAAGCGGCAGCACAGATCGCCGAGCGTTTGCGCGAGCGCGCCCACATCGATGTCACCGCGCAGCAGGTTCTCGACGCCGAAGCACTGGAAACCTTGGCTGACCTGGTCCGTGAGGGCCTTGAGACCGAGGTGGAGGGAAATATTCGCGTCCTGCGCGAGGCCGATGGCCCAGCCGTATTCATGTTCCACCCGGCCGGTGGAACCACGGTGGTCTATCAGCCGCTGACCCGGCGGCTGCCAGCGGATGTCGCCGTTTACGGCGTCGAAAGGATTGAAGGCTCCTTAGAGGAGCGCGCCGCAGCCTATATTGAGGATATCGTTCGCTCTGCGCGCGGCCGCAAGGTCGTCCTTGGCGGTTGGTCCTTTGGTGGCGCCTTGGCCTATGAGGTGGCCTACCAGCTGGCAGAGCGCAGCAAGCGCGGGGAAGAGAGCGCCGAGGTCGCCTTCATTTCCTTGCTCGATACCACGCAGCCCTCCCACCCGGCACCGGATACGCCGGAAGAAACCCGCGCCCGGTGGGAGCGCTACGCTGCCTTTGCCAAGACGACCTACGGCCTAGACTTCGAGCCGCCGTACGAGATGCTGGAAACCATGGGCGAGGATGCCTTGATGACCATGCTGGCGGAATTCTTGGCCACTACGGATGCCTCCGAACACGGCCTATCCGCCGGCGTCCTGGAGCACCAGCGCGCGTCCTTCGTGGATAACCAGATTTTGGCCAAGATCGATTTCCACCGCTGGGCCGATGTCAGCGTTCCCGTGCTGCTTTT
The DNA here is from genome assembly GCF_030232085.1 of Corynebacterium sp. MSK073. Lineage (NCBI taxonomy): Bacteria > Bacillati > Actinomycetota > Actinomycetes > Mycobacteriales > Corynebacteriaceae > Corynebacterium > Corynebacterium sp. MSK073. The sequence goes on from NZ_JASPIY010000002.1 coordinate 11,230, forward strand.
CCGCTCCGAGCGGATGCATGACGGTGCGATCGAGCTGGAGCCGCGCTACGCTGAGATTGATCCGGATGGCGGCTGGGGCGTTATCGTTAAGGATCTAGATATTGTGCAGCTGCCCGGCGATCACTTGGCAGTGCCGGACGAGCCAGCCATTGGCATCGTGGGCAAGCATATGAACGATTGGATCGAGGAGAAGATACGTGGCGGCCAAGCAAACAACCGCTGAGAAACTCGCCGACCTGCGCAAACGCCTAGAAGAGGCGCAAGATCCAGGCAGCGAGCGTTCCCGCACACGCCGCGACGAGGCAGGCCGTACCACCCCTCGCCAGCGCATCAACGAGCTCTTGGATGAAGGTTCCTTTGTGGAAACCGGTTCCTTGGGCAAGACCCCGGGTGACCCGGAGGCCATCTATTCCGATGGTGTGGTTACAGGTTATGGCCGCGTATCCGGCCGGCCTGTGTGCATTTATGCCCACGATAAGACGGTCTACGGCGGTTCCGTGGGCGTGACCTTTGGCAAGAAGGTCACCGAGATCATGGATATGGCCATCAAGATTGGCTGCCCGGTCATCGGCATCCAAGATTCCGGTGGCGCCCGCATCCAAGACGCTGTGACCTCGCTGGCCATGTACTCCGAAATCGCCCGCCGTCAGCTGCCGCTTTCTGGCCGCAGCCCGCAGATTTCCATCATGATGGGTAAATCCGCCGGTGGCGCGGTCTACGCGCCGGTGACCACTGACTTTGTCATCGCTGTGGATGAGGAAGCGGAAATGTATGTCACCGGCCCCAACGTCATCCGTGAGGTTACCGGTGAAGACGTCACCTCCGCTGAACTCGGCGGTGCCCGCCAGCAGGAGCTGAACGGCAACGTCTCTGCCGTGGTGGATTCTGAGGAAGACGCCTTTGACATGGTGCGCGATATTTTGGATCACCTGCCGCTGACCTGCTTTGACGAGTCGCCGACCTTCCCCGCTCCTTCCGATGCCGAAATCATCGAAGACGAGGATCTAGATTCCTTCATGCCGGATGACACCAACGCCGGCTACGACATGATGGATTTGCTCACCCAGCTTGGCGATGACGATGAGCTCATCGAAATCCAAGAAAACTTCGCGCCGAATATGATCACCGCCTTTGGCCGCATCGACGGCAAAACGGTGGGCTTTGTGGCCAATAACCCCATGCACTTGGCCGGCTGCATCGATGCCGATGCCGCCGATAAGGGCGCGCGATTTATCCGCATCTGCGATGCCTATAACGTTCCGCTCGTCTTCGTCGTCGATACGCCTGGCTACCTGCCGGGCGTAGAGCAGGAGAAGGTGGGCCTGATTCACCGCGGTGCGAAGTTTGCCTTCGCGGTCGTGGAGGCGACCGTGCCGAAGGTCTCGCTCATCGTGCGCAAGGCCTACGGCGGCGCCTATGCCGTCATGGGGTCGAAGAACTTAAGCGGCGATATTAACTTGGCGTGGCCTACCGCGCAGATCGCCGTCATGGGCGCGGCCGCCGCCGTGGTCATGATCGCAGGCAAGCAGCTCGAGGCCGCCGAGACCCCAGAGCAGCGCGAGATGACCAAGAAGATGTTCATGGACTTCTACGATGAGACCATGACGGCACCCTACGTTGCGGCGGAACGCGGCTACCTCGATGCCATGATTCAGCCGAATCAATCGCGCATTGCCCTGCGCCAGGCGCTGCGGCAATTGGCTACGAAGTCGGCGCATGACCTGCCCAAAAAGCACAATATTGCGCCGATGTAACGCGGTGCTACGGCGTCGCGATACCTAAATAAGAGTTTCGTGACAGCTGAAGGAGAATCCCTTGTTTAATTTGCTCTACGCTCTCGACCTGATTGGTGAGATCATTGGCTACGCTTACTGGGCGTACAACCAGTTCGCAGCGGGCGTGCCAATCAACGTGCCGTTCTAAGCTGAGAATATTTCGCACATATTTAAGGCTTCGAGGTTTGTTTGCCTCGGAGCCTTTTTACATGGTGTAGGGGGAGAGCAAGTATTTACTGGCTTCCCTTCTCGTGCTGTAGGGTGGCGTCGATCGCTTTTACTGATTCGATGATGTGCGGGATGGTACCGGTCGGGTGAGTGTGGGCGTTATTGGGGATGAAAGTGACATCGGTGCCGCGCTCAGTCCATTCATCGACGAGCTTTTCAGCGGTAGAAAACGGAATAACGTCGTCACCGCGGCCATGCGTGATGACGACTGGAATAGCGGGTGCATCGTAGCCAATATGCTGCTCTGCCAGTATCGATTTGAAAGGCTCGCTGTCAATAAAGTCCTGCACGTTCCTGCCATCGTTGCTGATCCGCTCCACGGTAGTGTCGGCGGTTTTAAGAAGCCCCATGGTGCAGGTATTCGTCGCATCCTGTAGCTTTCGTGTGCCCCTGTCATTGAGATGCGAGTACAGATCCTCGCCATAGGAGTTGCTTAGTCCCAAAAGGGCATACGCCTCGAAGAGGAAATACAATGATCCATCGAGGGCAGAAGGCAACAACGTTAGATCTGTTGGGGCAGCACCAATAGTCGCAAGCTTGATGTTGAGCTCCGGAGCATAGTCGTCATATAGCTCGGCGGCAGCGGCAGCGGCTCCTCCGCCTTGGGAATAGCCATTGATGAATACTGGGTTGGATTCGTTAATGTCCCAGCCATCCAGTTGCTGCGCAGCTCGAATGCTATCGAGGACCGTATGGCCTTGGGATGCACGATCCATGTACGTGTGCATGCCAGGGGTGCCAAGGCCCTCGTAGTCGGTGAGTACTACGGCATAGCCCTTCTTAAGGTACTGATGGAAATAGAACTGCTCGTAGTCTCCTACCCCGTCTGCAATTTTACGAGATGCGGCACAGCGGTCCGCTAAACCTTGGGTTCCCGGCGCAAATGCTACGACAGGGCGTGGGCCTTCTCCGCCCCACTCGGCCTTGGGCTCAATGACCATCCCGCTTACTTGGATCTTTTCTCCAGAACGGTTGGTGGAAGAATAGAGTATGCGGTCTGCCTTATAGGGGCCGACGTTGCTGATGCCAAGTGGATTTTTGGGGTTGCGCACAGATTCTGATCGGAAGAGCTGTCCTGGCTCCGAGGAATCGAGGTCTACCGGATCATGATAGAAAGCAGTGTATTGGTCTCCAATATGGTCACCTGAACCCAACAGCCCTGATGAAAGGGGAGGGAGTTTGGAGGCTTCTTCGGCCATTGATGCCGCCTCTTGTGAATCTTCAGCGGGTCCTGAGCTTTTAAGTGCCTCGTCAATAAAAGAGGATTCTGGAAGCTCTGAATTCTCTTCAATCGGTGGAGCCGATTCGACAGAATCGATAGCGCCGGCGACAGGGGAAGCGGCAGTGATGAGAACCCCTGAGGCCACAAGCGCTAGATAGTTACGGGTTGCAGCTTTCACTACGGGAGCCTTTCAACTTCTTGTAGGGATAATTGAGCGGTATCCGATTTTGAAATTCTGTGTTCGGATACGGGCAATTATTCACTAAAAGCTTTCCCGTACTATTAGGTTGAAATGTTATTTTGAGCCGATCACCCCTACAAGGGGCGAGGTGGACAGCGCAAAGCCAAAAACTGATGATTGAATTTGACTGATGTGTGCCCTAGGGAAAGCGTCTTTCCCATGGGCTGGGCGTATTTATTTACGGGCAAATAGCCGCCAGCCAAAGAAGAACAGGGCGGACATCACGGTCGCAACGATGAGGAAGCTCCAATGTGGCAGGCGGTCATTGACCATGATCCACAGGGCCATGCCGCCGATGATGGCAGACAGCCAGACTACAACGCCCTCTTTCCACTTGCCCTGGACCTTTGTGGCGAGGATGATGGCCCAGCCGATGAGCGCGCCTACCGCCCAAGGCCAGAAGGCATCGACCCAGCTGGAAAAGCTCAATCCGCCGTGGGCGAGGCGGGCGGCGATGGCGAAAATCATCAAGGCGATGATGTCAATGAGCGGAGCGATACGCGTGGAAGTCATACGGTTTCCTTTTCTTTTTCTTTACGGGATAGCGCGGCGTAGGTAATGCCCTTGCGGGCATAGTGCCAGAAGTAAATGACCCAGCCAATAGCGGTGATGAAGGCAAAAGAGATAAGGCGGTAGATGATCGCCGTGCTGGTGGCATCGACTGCGGTCATGCCCGTGGCCACGAGCGTGGCGATGATCGCCGCTTCCACCGTGCCGAGACCCGCCGGAGTGACCTGGGCGGAGCCGGCCAGCTTGGCGGTGAGATAAGCCAGCGCGACGCCGGCGATGGTGGTGGTGTTATCGGCCGAATCGGTCGTTGGCATCTGGCCGGTCACAGCCCAGACGCAGCCCCAGAGCGCGACCATGTCAATGAGCCGGTTGGTCAAGGAGTAGAACGACGCCCAGGCGAATTGCCGGCGGGTGAGGTGCACTTCCTTGAGGCTCTCTACGTGCTCGAGCAGTGCTTCGCGCTTGGAACCCTTTATCAGCCGCTGCTTTTTTACCCAGCGCTCGAGCGTTTCGGGGTGGTTGCTTAGCCAGAAGAGCCCGCCGGAGAGCGCCAGCATCGCTGCCAATGTGCCGATGAGGGACCACAGGGCCATATCGGCATTGAGGAAGAGCACGCCGCCGAGCCCAATAAGCACCAGCCACAGGGTGGAAATGGCCGATGACAGCACGAAGAACCAGCCGCACAGGACCACCGAGGCGCCCCAGGTGCGCTGCACGTGGAAGGTCAAAATGGCAGAAAAGGCGGGGCCTGCGGGCATGGTGGTGGACCACGAATTGGATGCAAAGGTAAGCGCGGCGGTTTCCGTGGCCTCCACCTCCACGCCACCGGCGCGGATGAGCAGGCGCATGACCTCACCCATGGCCACGACGGAGAGGATGGAGGCAACGACCACGAGCGTTACCGGCCCTGGTTCGGCGTGGGAGAGCCGGGAGAAGCCTTCGCTTAAAAAGTCCAGCTCATCGCGGAAGACATAGATGAGGATGGCCAGGATGACGAGCGAGGCGATAACTTGCAGCCAATTTTTCAATTATTTATCTCCTTCAAGGCGCCGCTTTAACTCACTGAAGGGAATGGTCTTCCCACGGCGGGTGGTACTACCAGAAAGCCTAGTGGTCAAGTGGTGCAACCAGCTAGGCGCCCACCAGTTATCCTCGCGCAGCAGGTGCATAACGGCGGGTACGAGGAGCATGCGGACAATGGTGGCATCGATAAGCAGCGCAAAAATCATGCCGTACGCGATGTATTTCATCATCACGATATCGGAGAAGCCGAACGCGCCCGCCACCACGATCATAATCAGGGCCGCCGCTGTGATGATGCCGCCGGTATGCGCGGTGCCTGTGGCGATGGCCTCATCCGTGGAATCGCCGCGCCGCCGCGCCTCCACCATGCGGGAGACCAAAAAGACCTCGTAGTCGGTGGACAGTCCATAAATGATGGCGATGATCAGCACCAGAATGGGGCTCATCAGCGGGCCGGGCGAGAAGTTCAGCGCGCCAGAGCCCACGCCGATGACGAACATGAGCGTGAGGATGCCCAGGGTGGCGCCCAGGGTCAACAGCGTCATGACAATGGCCTTAATCGGCAGCACGAAAGAGCCAAAGACTAATGCCATGAGGATGAAGGTGGCGAGTACGACGTACAGCGCCATCCACGGCAGCTTGTGGAAGAGGGCATCGAGCGACTCGACCTCCATGGCTGGCGTGCCGCCGACATACAGGTTGACGCCCTCGGGCGCTTTGACGTCCTCGAGTTCGTGGACGATTTGTGCGTAGTCCTCGCGGTCCTTAATGCCAGCCGAAAGGACAGTAGTCCCGTCCTTGGTGGCGGTCGATGGACCCATGGGCTCGGTAAGGCCGTCGAGGCCGCGGACTTGCATGACGACATCGACAAGCTGCTCGTTGGTGGCGCCTTCCACCACGAGCTTGACCGGCTCGGTGCGGAAGGCAGGGAACTCGTCGTTGAAGGTATCCTGCGCCACGCGAGTGTCGTGGTTGGGCGGCAGGTAGGTTTCGTTGATGCCGCCGAAGGTGATGCTCATGATCGGCAGTGCGAGCGCAATGAGCAGGCCACAGATGGCCAGGGTCAGGCCCTTGGCGCGGCGCATGGCCCAGCGCGGCAGCTTGTACCACCAGGTGTCCTGAATGGTGCGGGCCGTGCGGGAGGTGCGGCGTACCGACCACAGGTCGATCTTGGGCCCGAGCATGCCAAACAGGGCCGGCAAAACGGTGACGGACAAAAGGGCCGCCAGGCCGACGGCGGAAATCGAGCCATAGGCAACGGACTTCAAGAAGGCCTGGGGGAAGAGGAAGAGCCCAGAGAGCGCGACGGCGACCATCGCCGCGGAAAAGACCACGGTCTGCCCGGCGGTGGCGGTGGTGGTGGCCACGGCATCCTTGGTGGAACTTCCCTTATCCAGTTCCTCACGGAAGCGGGAGACCATAAATAGGCCGTAATCGATGGCCAAGCCCAGCCCCAGCAGCGTGACCACTGCCTGGGCAAAGACGTTGACCTGCAGGAAACCGGCCAGGACGGCCAAAATGCCCAGCGAGCCCAGGATGGATAGGCCACCGACGATAAGCGGCATGAACGCCGCCACTACGGAACCAAAGACCACCAGAAGCAGCAGGCCAACGAGCGGGAGCGCGGCCTTTTCCGCGCGCGCAATATCTTCTGCCATGCCTTCATCGAGGGCGTCCGCCACGGCCGTGGCGCCGGCAACCTTGACCGGCGCGGAGGTATCCGTCAGCGCGCCCTCGATGGCGCGGAAATCCTTCAGGGTTTGTTCATCATCGCCCTTGAGCCCAATGGCAGCAAAGGCCAGCGAGTGATCATCATTGACCAGGTTGGGATTCTTGCTATCGAAATAGCTGGTGACAGAGTCAATCTGATCCGGGTACTCCTCTTTGAGCTGCGCCAAGTGCTCCTTGGCGGCATCGAAGTTCTCATCGGGCGAGCTAAAGAGCAAAATCACGTCGCCGGAATTATCGCGGCCGAACGTTTCTTGTTCGATTTGCGCCGCGCTTGTCGATGCCGCATTCGGGTCCTCCCAGCCCTCCTGGCTCATGCGTTCCTCGAGCTGGGTTCCAAAGCCTACGAAGAGGGCAAGGATGGCACCGAGGATGACGATGGGAATGACCTTACGGTGCGCGTAGGAAAATCGTCCCCATTTTTCAAACATGTGGGGTAAGCCTCCTAGCTATTATTCAGTAGCGCAGCCAGCGGGCGGAATGGCTGGAGCCATGCACCACCTTCAGGCAGGTTATCCAGGTTGACGCGCGGCAGCGGCTCGCGAAAGACGCCGTCAATATCTTCTAAGTCAACGAACTCGATCTCGGGGTGGCCCACGGCCCAAGAGGCATGTTCGTGGAAACCCAGGACGGTAACAGGCAGGCCCTCATCAATGAGCTCTTCTAACAAGGGCTGAAAGTTCTGACCATCGGCAGAGGCCACCACGACGCCGGCGAGATCATCGCGCAGTTTTTCAATGTGGTCGATCATATCCGGATCCACGTCATCATCCTCGTGGATCTTCGGCTTGGCAAAGACACCAAAGCCCACGTTGCGGATGGCCTCCACCCACGGGCGAATCACATCGGCGCCGCCGGGGGAGACATTGGTAAATACTGCGGCCTGCGGATCCGCATCGACATCCACCGCGCGGTAGACCAGCCACCGGCCGATGGCATCAAAACGCGGGCGGTGCGCCGCGGTGGGGCGCCCGCCGAGCAGCGAGCCGAGCCCCATATCCATATTGGGTGCGTCCCACACCAGTAGATAGGTGCTCATTTACTTCTTCTCCCACAGGTATTCAGTAATGATGTGTTCTTTATCTAGGCCCTTGCCCTCAAACTTGGTGATGATCTGGCGATCCACCAATTGCGGGCAATCCGGCCACGGCCAGCCCTTGTACTCCAGGCTGGGCTCGACGTGTACGAGCTCATCTATCCATTCGGCATAACCGGCGTGATCGGTCGCAACGTGCAGGACGCCACCCTTCTTCAACCGGGAGGCAAAGAGGTTGAGCGTGCCAGATTGGATGATGCGGCGCTTGTGGTGGCGCGCCTTGGGCCAGGGGTCCGGGAAGAAGACGCGGATGCCGTCGAGGGATTCCGGGGCAATCATACGCACCATGACCTCCACGCCATCACCACGGATCATGCGGATATTATCGATGCCCTCGCGCTCCACCTGCCCCATGAGCTTGGCCAAACCGGGCTTATAGAGCTCTACCGCGATGATATTGGTGTCTTGCTCCAGCGGCGCCATGGCCGCGGTGGAGGTACCGGTGCCGGAGCCGATTTCCACGATGGTCTTGGCGCCGGTGCGGCCGAACCACTCATCGACATCGATAAGCTCATCGCTTAAGACGCGGCCCAGCTCGGGCCAGCGTTGCTCAAAAAGCTGGTGCTGGTTATCCGTGAGCTTGCCGCGGCGGAAGGTGACATTGCCCAGGCGCGGGTAGTCCACGTCATTATCAAAGACCGCATTGAAGTCCGTTTGCGGCGGGCGGCCCGGCGGCATTTCTCCGGCAGGGGTGTTTTGAGAATTATCCGTGCTATTCATTGCGCCCTATTTTTCCCTGTCCAGGCATGGCAAGCAATATGCCGCGCCGGGTATTTTCCCCACCGTATGGGGGAGGGAGGATAACTGGTGGATTCTGCGGGGGTGGTTCTTTGTGGCATAGAATGGGTAAATAGGAAGCTTTAATACCCCCGAAATGGTGTGGAGAAAATCACGCTTGATATCACAATTATCCACAGTGTGCTCGGTAAATGTCCGCTCACGGCGGTGGATATAACCGGAGTGGGAAAAATGACACTTAATGTGACCAATATTTTGTCTTTGCCGGTTAATCTGGAGGCGGAAGGCAAAGTTGGGCCGTGATATGCCCCGATTTTCACATCCTATCCAGAGGAGAATTTTTCATGACCGCCACCATTCAGGGCCTCGTTGGAGAGCTGCCTACAGACAATCAAGAACTGATCGATTGGATTAATGAAAGCATTGAGCTTTTCCAGCCGGACGAGGTGGCTTTTGTGGATGGCTCACAGGAAGAGGCTGACCGCCTCGCCGCAGAGCTGGTCGATAAAGGCACCCTCATCAAGCTCAATGAGGAAAAGCGCCCGAATTCCTACTTGGCGCGGTCCAACCCTGCGGACGTTGCCCGCGTGGAATCCCGCACCTTCATCTGCACCTCGAAGGAAAAAGATGCGGGCCCAACCAATAACTGGGCACCGCCAAAGGCCATGAAGGAAGAAATGACGGAGGCCTTCCGTGGATCCATGAAGGGCCGGACCATGTACGTCGTTCCTTTCTGCATGGGCCCGATTAGCGATCCAGAGCCCAAGCTTGGCGTGCAGCTGACCGATTCCGCTTATGTGGTCTTGTCCATGCGCATCATGACCCGCATGGGCGCAGAAGCACTGGACAAGATCGGTACGGACGGCGATTTCGTCCACGCCCTCCACTCCGTCGGCGCCCCGCTGCAGCCAGGCGAAGAGGACGTTGCTTGGCCATGCAACGACAATAAGTACATCACCCAGTTCCCAGAGACCAAGGAGATTTGGTCCTACGGTTCCGGCTACGGCGGCAACGCCATCCTGGCCAAGAAGTGCTACGCGCTGCGCATCGCGTCCGTCATGGCCAAGGAAGAAGGCTGGATGGCTGAGCACATGCTCATCCTGAAGCTGACGAACCCTGAAGGAAAGAACTACCACGTCGCCGCCGCATTCCCATCCCAGTGCGGTAAGACCAACCTGGCCATGATCACCCCCACCATTCCGGGCTGGAAGGCCGAGGTCGTGGGCGATGACATCGCCTGGCTGCACCTGCGCGAGGACGGCCTTTACGCTGTGAACCCGGAAAACGGATTCTTCGGCGTTGCCCCTGGCACCAACTACGACTCCAACCCGATCGCCATGGATACCATGAAGCCGGGCAATACCTTGTTCACCAACGTTGCGCTTACCGATGACGGCGACGTCTGGTGGGAGGATATGACCGAGGAGGCACCAGAACACCTCATCTCTTGGACCGGTGAGGACTGGACGCCGGCATCGTCCACCAAGGCCGCCCACCCGAACTCCCGCTACTGCGTACCGATTTCCCAGTGCCCCACCGCCGCGCCGGAATACGACGACTGGAAGGGCGTCAAAATCGATGCCATCCTCTTCGGCGGCCGCCGCAAGACCACGGTTCCGCTGGTCACCCAGTCCTTCGACTGGAACCACGGCACCATGATCGGTGCACTGCTGTCCTCCGGCCAGACCGCAGCGGCAGAGGGCGAAGTAGGCGCGCTGCGCCACGACCCGATGGCCATGCTGCCGTTCATGGGCTACAACGCCGGTGACTACCTGCAGCACTGGATTGACATGGGTAAAAAGGGCGGCGACCGCATGCCAGAGGTCTTCCTGGTTAACTGGTTCCGCCGCGGCGACGACGGCCGCTTCCTGTGGCCAGGCTTTGGCGAGAACTCCCGCGTTCTTAAGTGGATCATCGACCGCATCGAAGGCAACGTGGAGGCCGAGGACACGGTGGTCGGCCGTACTGCCCGCGCCGAGGACATCGACTTGGAAGGCCTTGACTTCGATATCGACGACGTTCGCGCCGCCCTTGACGTTGACCCGAAGGAATGGCAAGGCGATATGCAAGACAACGCCGAGTACCTGAACTTCTTGGGCTCCCGCGTGCCTGAGGAAGTGTGGAACCAATTCCGCGCCCTGAAGAAGCGCGTGGAGGACGCCGCTTCCTAACGCGTTCATCCGCGGTAAATCCCGCATAAAGCTAACCCCAGCAGCGTAAAGCTCTGGGGTTAGATCTTTGTTGGGGTTAAACAACACATTCTGTGGTTTAGGCCTCGGAACGATTCCTGCACTACGAAAGTGGGAATAAATCGTCTCTAGGATTGGTCACGGGTCCAACAGGGCCCCTCGGCGAGTGCCCCAACCGGTGAGGACTGGAACGTCGTTATTCGAGGAGCTTGCTGTAGTGTGGGCGAGCTTTCATTACATGGATTAATAGTTCGTCCCCGTCGGAGGCAACAACGACGACGGTGTCCAGTAGTCGAGCGTGTGTATCAAAACCGAAACGGAGTTCTCGCCATTGGTTAGGGTCATCGTCAAGAGGCTCTATCCACAGTGGATAGGAAGCTGCATGGATTCCGTCGGTTTCTGCGATACCGTGCTTTGTGGCGGATTTGGCTGTTCTCGTGCCGCCGTGAGGGCGTTGATTGCTTGGCGGACAAGCTCAGATCGGGTGAGATTCTTTTCCGTAGCTAGGCGATCTAGGGCGCTAAGTTCATCGGTAGTCAGGCGTACAGCGACGACCTGAGCAGGCTCTGCTCCGCGACCGGGGCGTCCACGTCCGCGCTTTTTCAACATTTCTGGGTCGTAGCCTTCTTCTGCTTCGGAAACCCAATTGTCGAGTTGGTCTTGAGTGATGTTCACAGGCATGAAAATATCGTATAACGAAAATTGTGCGCTGTCGATATGAAGCGTTGTGAGTTTAGGTCCTACCTCGGCTACTGAACTAGCGCTTCTTTCTCCCGCTGCGCAGGGACTCCTTAGCCCGATAGTCCCGCTAGGGCCGTGATTGCTACGACCGTGTTATTTGCAATGTGAATGCACAGGGGAGCGGTAAGTGTCTTGAACCAGAGGCGTGCTAGCACCAAAAAGGTGCCAAAGAATGCGATGTAGAGCATTACTGCGGGGATGCCGTGTGCGAGGGCGAAGACAGCGACGGTGATAAGCGCTGCTGCCCAGGTGGGCATGGAATTTTGCAGCCAATCCAATAGGACGCGGCGAAAGGCCACCTCTTCTACGAGGGGAATGACAAGCGCGGTGCTGAGTACCACCATGATGGTGGCGGCGGGGCTGATCTTTAGTCCGGCGGAAAGGTTATTGCCGGCTGGTTCGCTGCCCAGGAGTGCATTGACGGCACCCGTGGCCGCACCAGAGCCCAGGATGGCGAGGGGAATCCACCACAGCAGGTGCCATAAGGAATGCTCGGCTTTCACAAACCCGGCATCGCGCCACGACCAGCCCAAGCGGCGGGAAAATCCGTACCAGACCGTTCCCAAGCCGAAGAAGGCACCGCCGACGGCGATGCCAAAGGCGACCCAGGAACCGCTCTTTGTAATGAGGCCACAGGCGATGCCAATGAGTGCCGCACCGGCAAATGTGGCGACGACGCTGGCCACGGCCCACCCCAGGTGAGCTGCGCGAACGGTGGGGGAGAGCTGTGAGCGCTGTAGTTGGTCCGGCATGCTGGGCAGTATAGTAGGACAACCTCGGTGCGAGCTGTGGCGCGGCCTAGTCCGGCTGCAGTACCAACGTCAGGTTGGACACGGCGAATTCGCGCAGGCCAGGAACCTTAGTCAGCCACCACGCCCAGCTGGGATGGTAGCGCGGAAAGGCGAGCTTTAGCGCGCCGGTGGACTCGGCCCAGGTGAGGCCTGCGGAGCAGGGGACATTAAATAGTGAGGTGCCAAAGACATTCTTGGGCGGGTGCCCATTGCGGCGGGTATAGCGGTCGCGGGCGAATGCACCGCCGACGTAGTGCTCCCACAGCCCGGTTTCGTGGCCGCCGAAGGGGCCGAGCCAGACGGTATAGCTCATGATGCACAGGCCGCCGGGGCGGGTAACGCGCAACATTTCTTTACCCATATCCCACGGGCAGGGGATATGTTCGGCGACGTTAGAGGAATAGACCACATCGAAGGAATCGTCCGCGAAGGGCAGGCGCGTGCCATCGCCGCGCACGGAATTGCTGAGGTGGATATTGGCCGCCGACATTTCCCCGGCATCGGGCTCAAGGCCAACGTAGGACGCGCCGCGGTCCGCGAAGGCGGCGGCAAAATAGCCGGGGCCGCCGCCTACGTCGAGCACGAGGGCATCGGCAAGCGGCACGCCCAAATCGCGGCCCAAGTTTTCCACCAGCCTGGCCGTATCTTCTGCCAGGCCGCCGTAGAAAATATCGGGGCGGGTTTGCTCGAAGCGGAAAGAGCGCAGCAGCGCCCAGGAGCGGGAGAGCGTGGCCATGTCGCGGGTGTGTTTCATAAACCACTAGGCTAATACCCCACGATGAAAATTCTTTTACTATGCTGGCGCGATTCCACCCACCCGCAGGGCGGTGGCTCCGAGCGTTACCTCGAACGCGTGGGGGAGTACCTAGCGGCGCAGGGCCACGAGGTGGTCTTTCGCACCTCTAAGCACATGAATGCGGCGCGCCGGGAGGTCCGTGATGGCGTGCGCTATAGCCGCGGCGGTGCCAAGTTTGGCGTGTACCCGCGCGCGTGGGCGGCCATCGCGGCCGGGAGATTGGGCTTGGGGGATCTGCGCGGTATTGACGTGGTCATCGATACCCAAAACGGCATTCCCTTCTTCGCGCGGTTGATTTACGGCGCGCCGACGGTGCTTCTTACCCACCATTGCCACCGCGAGCAATGGCCCGTGGCCGGTCCGGTGCTCGGGCGGCTGGGCTGGTTCTTGGAATCGCGCGTGGCACCGCGGGTATATCGGGATTCGACCTACGTCACGGTCTCGCAGGCCTCGCGCGAGGATTTGGAGGCGCTCGGCATTGACGGCGCGCGGATCATCGCCAATGGCCTAGACCCCATTCCGGCGCACGTGCCTTCCCTCGAGCGCGAGGCGGATAAGCACCTGGTGACACTCTCGCGGCTAGTCCCACACAAGCAGATCGAGCACGCCATGGATACGGTGGCGCGCACGCCGGGCGCGGTTTTGGATGTGATTGGCTCGGGCTGGTGGGAGTCGAACCTGCGCGATTATGCCGAAAAGCTCGGCGTGACGGATCGCGTGCGTTTTCGCGGCCAGGTGACGGAAGACTATAAGCACGCCTTGCTCGCGCGTGCCGATGCCCACCTCATGCCCTCCCACAAAGAGGGTTGGGGCCTTGCCGTCATGGAGGCCGCCCAACATGGGGTTCCCACGGTAGGTTATGCGTTTGGCCTGCGCGATAGCGTAATCGATGGCGAGACCGGGATCCTTGTAGAAGAAGAGGGCGATTTCGTGGCGGCCACCCAAGAGTTATTGGAGAACGCAGAGCTGCGCCGGCGCCTAGGGACTAATGCCCGGGAGTTTGCCGCGCGCTTTTCGTGGGACAAGACCGGCGCTGCCTTTGCGCAATTGCTCCAAGGCTTAGTAGCGGGGCGGTCATCCACAGGGCGGTAAGCGCCCACGGCAGCTCGGGGCGCGGGGCGTTGGTCTCTGCGGCGATGGCGCCATCAACCACCACGACGCCCACGCCAAGTTCCGCAAGGCCTGCCATATCTTGGTCCTGCCAGGCGCGCAGCGCCGCGCGGTACTGCGGCGAGGCCTGATCGATGACCTCACCGTCCACGCTGAGCTCGCCGGATTCCACCATGGGCACGGCCTTGGAATAGGGATCGACCGCGACTCCCGGGGTGTCTTCCGTATGCGCACCGCTATTTCCCGTGGGAATCTCCACCAAATTGGGCCGCTCCGGAAAGAATGCCAGGCGGCCGTCGATATCGTGCACCAGCTGCTCATCCACCCCGGTATCGCGGGGAGAAAGCACGGCAAGGCGGGACGGGGCAGGCAGAACCTGAATCGTGGCGGCCACTAGCGCCAGCGCGGCTGGAATCTGTGGCAGCGCACCGATGGAGGCAACGTATAGCGGCAGCGCGAGCATCGTGAGTTTGTGGCTATCGCGCAAGAGTCCCGCCCCCGGAACGTTATCGATGGCCCATTCCAGCATGCTGGGCAGTAGCCAACACGCCAGCGCCCCGCCGAGTCCTAGGGCGGCCAGGATGGTCAAGCGCGCCGGGACGCGGTGCGCACCCGCCAGCGCGAGAACTGCGACGAAGAGCCCGAATACGGCTAAGCCCACGGCCGCTTCGCCATTCCAGATTCCGCCGAGGCGTAAAAGCGCGCCCACCGTGCCCACGTGTTCTTCTGCCCGCGGGGAAAAGGCCGCGACGGCGGCTGCGGCATCGCCGGGCACGCTGGGTTGGAAAAGGCCTGGAACCAGCCACGGCAGCCACAAGAGGCAGCCCGCCAGGGAGACCCGCTTCCGGCAGGTAAAAAGGGCGGTGACCACAGCCAATAGCCCACCGGTGGGGGTAAGGGACGCCCCCCACATGGCGATCAACGCCAGCCAGCTGTGGCGGCGCCCCGCCCAGGCGATGACCGGGAGCAGCCAAGCGACAATGGCCAGGGACCATTGACCTTGTAAGAGGCGTTCGATGACAAAGGGGTTGGCCACCGCGATGGTCATCGCGGCCAGCGCCGCTATCGTGGTGCGAGACCACACCGCCGCGGTGAGCGCGGCGGCCCCGGCGGCGGCAAAGATGAGCACCCGGGCGGCCCACGCGCCGCCGAGTAAGGCTAAAAACCCATCTTGGGGTGCGTTGCGGGCAGGCAGGCTTCCCCCGCCCAGCGCGGATGGGGTAAGCCCTGGATCGTTTAAGAGCACCATATCGCGCCAGAGGAACTCGCCGGGCAGCGCGAAGGGCCAGCACACCGCGGCCACGAGAATAATTCCCCACAGCCCGAGGAGGACGCGCCTAGGCGTGTGCGGCATCATGGGCGTCACGGTGGCGGCGCATGTACTGGTAGGCGGCGAAAATGAGCAGGGAAACACCGATGGCCTTGCCCAGCCAGCCAACGGCCATAAGCCCTCGGATGGCGTAGATTACCGGGCGGACCTCAGCGAGGCGCTCCGCACGGGTATCCTCTGACCACCGGAAATCCGCTGCCAGCACAGAGCGATCCTCTGTGTCATCCTCCGCGATGAGGGTTCCCGCCTGCTGGATATCGGTGGCGAAAAAGACCTTGACGTTTTCCCGGACATCCACGATGGTACCGGTGGTGGGTTCGACCGAAATATCGCGGCCCACGGTATAAAAGGGCTCGACGATGACGGCGGCATCCGCATCCAAGTCCAAAAGCTCGCGCGAGTGGGAGTCATAAAAACGGCTGGCGGGACCCTTCAACTGGAAATCGCCCGTTTTCAGCTCGTCCGTTTGAGTGGTGCTGCCCAAATCCGCGCTGATATTGCTAAAAGTGTTCTTCAGCGGCAGCGGCTGTACGTCCTGGTGATAGGAGTAGATGGGGATGCCATCTACTTTTGAGTCGCCGGTAAAGTCCATCGGCGTGGATTCCTGGGCCAGGAGATCAAAAAATGCGTAGGAGCGCTGCTCCGTGCCGGAGGGGAAGAAATAGGTAAGGCCGTCTCGCTCGAAGTCCTCCCGGGTCAGATCGGCGTTGAACTCGGGCAAGGCGAGGACCCATTTATTGACAGGATCGGCTACCGGGAACGTGGATTCGCGGTTAAGCACGGAGTGCTGATCGATGGTGGCGATTTCCTCTTGGGAGTCCCCAGCTTTTCCAGCAAGCAGGCTGGTGACGGAATCGGTGGTGGCGATGGTGTCATCATCGGCGACCTCGCCGGTGGTAATGGTGCGCTCCAAGGTCAGCGGCCCGTGGTGCTGGTAGCACCACATCGGGGCGGATTTGTCGGCGCAGCGCGGGTCATCGCCGGATGCGGTAGCGGGGGCTTCACCGTCCATGAGGGCGCGCACGTCCATCCATACCGCATCGGTGGGTCCGCTCGAGGTGGAAAAATCTTGATCCAAGCCCAGCGGGCGGGTCCGGTTATTGTAGAGGGTCGGGGCGAGGGTACCAATGAGGAGGAAAATGATTGCGGCAATGACAACCCACGTCCGTGGCGAGCGTGGCCAAAGGTAGCGGCTCATTGCAGTACTATATCCAATCAGTTTCAGGTTTCCGGGGTAAAGGAGCAAGCGTGCGCACGCAGGCATCTGTGAAAAGACTACCCCAGCACCTGCCGGAGCTAGACGGCCTACGCGCGGTTGCAGCACTAGGGATCATTGTCACCCACGTATCCTTCCAAACCGGCACCGGGTGGGGATTTGCCGGGCGTTTCGATTTCTTCGTCGCCGTCTTTTTCGCCCTCAGCGCCTTTTTATTGTGGCGCCGGCGGGGGCTGCACACGGCGCGCGGCTATGCCCACTCCCGCATCGCGCGCTTGGCACCGGCCTATTACGCCTGCGTGGTATCGGTTTTGCTGCTGCTTCCCGATGCCCACTCCATCACCCCCACCCAGATCCTCGCCAACCTGACCTCCACGCAGATCTATGTGGTCGATGGCCTTGCCCCGGGCCTTACCCACCTCTGGTCCCTCTGCGTGGAGTTCTTCTTTTATCTGGTCCTACCGCTTCTGGTGTGGGCCCTTGGCAGCCTGCCGCAGCGCTGGCGCATGGCCGTTATCGCCGGCGGCGCCGTGCTGAGCTGGGGGTGGGGATTTATCCCCTTTGTCGCGGACTACGGCGAGGACCAGGTCAACTCGCAAATCTGGCCGCCGGCTTATGCCTCGTGGTTCGCGGTGGGCATGCTGGCGGCGGAGGTGGAAGAAAGGGGCATCGGCAAGCGCACGGCGCGGATTCTGCGGGTGCGCTGGGCCTGGGTTGTGCTGGCGGGGCTCGTGCTGTGGGTGGCGAGCCGGGATTGGTTTGGGCCGGCCGGGCTGGTGCATCCGGAGCCGGCGGAATTTGCCCGCCGCATCATCGCTGGGGCGGTATTCGCGGCGTGCGTGGTGGTGCCGGTGGCCTTGGTTCCACGTGGAACCTCGTGGCTTACCTCGCCGCTCATGCAGGCGCTGGGCGCGTGGTCCTATTCCATTTTCTTGTGGCACGTGGCGGTGCTCGCCGTGGCCTTCCCGTTAACCGGGGTGGCGCTGTTTAGCGGGAAACCGCTGGATTTTTGGGTGATCCTTGCCGTCACGGTGGTGGGGACCGTTGTGGTTTCTGCGGCGAGCTATACGCTTATCGAGCGCCCGGGCCGCGACCTTCTGATGGGCCGTGGCCGGGTCCGGGGCCGGGGCCGTCGACGGCGAAAAGGCAGGCCAGCCCCGCGGCACATAAGCACATAAGCAGCACGGAATCGCCGGCATAGGCCCCTGAGGTCCATGGAGCTCGGGCAAGGATGGTCCCGGCCGCCGCTACCACGCCGCTGGCAAAATAAGCCCGCGGAATGGTGGTCCAGCGCACGATGAGCCAGGCGGCCATGCCCGCAAGTACTGCCGGCCAGCCCACCAGTGCCAGGCAGGCTAGCGAGTACATCGCAGAGGCCATGCCGCCAGGATCCGGGTGCCAGGTGGGCTGCGGGCTGCGGCGCGCGGCGAAAAGCAGGCAGAACCCCAGCGTGGCCAGGCCGAGTGCGCCGCCAAAGAGCAGGGCGGCGCGGTAGGCAGGCTGCGCCTTAAAGGTCATGCGGAATTCCCCAGTGGTGCCCGCGGGGACGATAAACGCCTGGGTGGCGGCATCGATCTCGTATGGGGTGAGCTCGGTATCGCCGATAAATCCGCGCAGGCCCTTATTGAAGGCGCGCCCGGTAATGAGCAGGCGCTCCTCTTCTGCAGCAGCGATGGAAAAATCGGTGAGGCGATAATCGTCTGGCGGGGACCAGCCCTTTTCCGTCATGGACACCCATGCGCCGGTGGTACGTACGCGGTGGACGCCGGGCTCGAGGGTTAGGGTGCTGCCGGGGGAGTACCGGTGGGAATCGATGAGTACCGGCTTGGTGGAATCCACGGTGACCTCCATGCGGCGCGGCACGGTGACATCGCGGATGAGCACCCCGGTATCGTGCACCATCTGCTGGAAGAAGAATTGGTGCACATCCGGCGAGGTATCTGGCACGGTGACCACGCGCTCGATGGGGTGGCCTTCTACCTCCAGTTCCGCGATGCCGGTGCGGTGGGATAGTTCCACGCGGATTGCCTGGGAATCCCCGCCGGGCACGCGCACCGTCTTGGAGCGGAAGGGCTGGAGATCCACCTCTACTGCAGCACCACCCGAGCGCACCGTGACCGTGGTGGAGCTGGTGGCCATGAGTTTGAGGCGCGGTTGGCTGAAGTCACCGCGCAGCTCGATCCAGCCTTCATCGTCGCCGGGCGCGGGCCACCAGGCGGTGGAATTTTCCCCATCGACGGCGGCGGTGGCGGACTTTTCCGGTTGGGCGCCGCCAAAGGCGGTGGCGTCGGCGGCAGAAGAAGAGACCTCCACATCGCCGCCGTGGGTCTCCACCGTGGTCAGCGGGCCGGCGGAGGGATAATCACGCAGGCGGTTATAAACGTGGCTGGGATCGTCTGTGGATAGCGGCGCCGAGGCGGCGCCGTGGAGCGTGCCGTAATTGCGATCCACAAGAGTGGGGGTATCGGTGACGATATCGGCATCATCGTCCACCAGCTCGCGGGCGGCGGGGCCATTGTGGGCATCGAGGAAGGCCAGCGCCTCGCCGCCACCGGCCACGCGGACGGGATCGGCTGAGGTCAAAGCCATGGAATGCTGCTCGAGCATGATCACATCGACCTCGTCAAAAGTATGCACGTCACCGCCAAATTTACTGCTCAAGGTGTCATTATCGGCGGCAAAGAGATCGTGGCGCACCATCACCGCGCCGATGCCCAAGCGCTGCAAGGCGCGCACGCCGCTGGCCGGATCCTCCTTCAGCGCTGCCATCACCCCGTCGAGGCCACGGATGGCCTCCGGGGGAACAAGGGGGATGGCATCGCGGACGGCCCAGGGAACATTAAGAAGCGGCTGCGCCGGCTCATCGCGGGTCCAACCCCACTCTTGGCGGGCAAAGGAGGCCTCGGGATAGATCAAAGTACGAGTATTTTCCGCGTGCTCGTTGATATAATCCGTGGCCTCGTGCCAATAGTCCGGCACCTCGTCGTAGGCGCCTAGGGGCAGCAGCCGCTGCGACCAGGCTGGGGAGAGGGCGCTGATGCACACGAGCAGCACCAGCGCGCCCACGGTCTGCTTCTTGGTGGGGCGCAGGCCAGTGGGCAGCGGCAGGCGCTGGCAGGCGCGGGCAAAGCCCAACAGCAGCGGGATGCGCACCAACGGATCGAATTTGTGCAGGTTGCGCAGGGGTGCTAGCACCCCATCGAGCGCATCGAGGTACCACGCCGCCTGGCAGCCCAAAATCGCCACGCCAGTAATCAGCATGATGGACCACACGCGGGGCAGCCGGCACAGTCCATAAATGCCTATCGCGGCCACGGCCATGGTGATAAGGACAAAGAAGGCAGAGGTCGCGAGCTCGTTGCCGGCGACGCGCTCGGCATCCGCAAAGGGTGACCAGCTCGTTGTTCCGCGCAGGATTTCCGGCAGGTTCAGCCACCGGGTGGTCACGTGGGAGGATTCGATAAATTCCGTAAACGGTGGGGCGTAGCGGCCCAAGATTAAAAGCGGGCCAATCCACCACGCGGATACGCACAGGCAGCCAAGCAGCCAGGCCGCGCCGGGCTTGAAGGCGCGGCGGTAGACCACGATGACAAGCGCCGGGGTGCACGCCGCGAGCGTGGCGGTGGCATTGACCGCGCCCATCAGCGCCACGGGAATCGTGGCGGCGGTAGCATCGCGCCAGGTGAGTTTTTCCCGCAGGAAGGGCAGGATGACCCACGGGGCGAGCATGACGGGCCAGGTTTCAGAAGAAATGGCCGTTAGCGTGGACAGCGAGCGCGGGGAGAGCGCATAGAGCATCGCCGCTACCCAGATCCACCGGCCGCGCAGGCCTATCCGGGTGGCCAGCTTGTAAAAGCCACTAAAGCCCACGCTTAAGACCAGCAGCCACCACAGGCGTTGGGCTATCCAATCCGGCAGGGGCTCGGTTAAAACAAAAAAGGGGCCTTGCGGGAAGAGGTAACCGTAGGCCTGGTTCTGCAGCTGCCCCAGGGTAAAGATATCGGTATAGGCATCGAGCGCGCCGCGCAGGAAGTGGCGCGGGTTCGCGGCCAGATCGTGTTTGGTATCGGCGGCGGTCAGCCCCCACGGTTGTACCGCGAGGATGAGCGCCAAGGCAATAATGCCGAGCGGGTAGGGCCGGGCAAGGCGCGCGCAGCGGTGGCGCAGGGCGCGGGCTAGTGCGCGGTAGCGGTGTACATAGGAACCGCTATGTGGGCCGCGGGGGAGCTGATCGGTCCGGTCATGCACGCCGGTGCGCCCATCTAATTGCGGGAACCGTATTCAGGCCCGCCCAGCACCGCATCATCGGCGGAGACCGCATTGCCTTCCGGCACGGTATCGCTGCCGGAGAACTGGGCGATGCCGATGATGGTGATAATGCCCAGGGCGATGCCCACAACAGCGCTACCCACGGCGGGGCCGAGGGTGCGCTTGTTTAAAGAATCGGATTCCAGAGCCATGGCTAAAGATATTAGCAGCTACTTAGAAGTATTCCGGATCGTCGTCATCCGCGTCTTCGTCGTTTTCTTGCGGGACGATAAAGACGGGCAGGCCCGCGTTGCGCACGATCTGGTCCGCCGTGGAGTTGGTCCACCAGGCGCGAAAGCCGGTGAGCGCGCGGGTGCCGGTGACGATGACATCCACGTCGAGCTCGTGCGCGGCATCCACGATGGCCGAAGAGATGGTGGTGGCGGATTCCACGAGATGCGCGCGGCCGGCCAAACCAAGGCTTTCGGCCAATTGGGTGCCCTGGCGGCAGATCTTCAGCGCTTCTTCGTAAGCCGGATCGTCTTCCACGCTATCGGGGGACACGGTGGACTGGTGCATGCCTGTGCGGCTGACGGCGCGCGCGGTTTGGCGGGCCACCGGCTCCCACGCGGTGAGGATTTCCACCGTGGAGGGGCGCAAAAGCTGGGCGGCGTACTCCAGGGCGCGGTCGGCGCGTTCGGTGCCATCATAGGCAATTAACATTGTTTTGCCGTTACTCATGTCACTAGTCTACCCACCGCCTAGGACAGTTCGCGAGGAATCCTGCACACTGGAAGGCATGACATATTCCCGCATCATTGTCAGTTTGGGCCTCGTGGCGGTGCTGAGCGCCTGCTCTAATTCCGCCTCGGACGAGGACAAGTCGCACGAATCTGCCGCTCCCGCGTCCTCATCACCCGATACCTTCGCGCCCGCCACCGAGGCGGCACCAGCGCCGGCGCCGGAGGATATTCGCGCCACCGCAGCTTCGGTGCTCATGCCGCCGGCAACCAGCTATGAGGACGCCAAGGCCAAGCTGGAGGCCGGGGTGGGAGGCATCTTCATCCCCAGCTGGGCGGATCCTGGTTTGCTAGAAGAAGAGGGCCGCAATATTAACGCCCTGCGCGCGGAACTAGGCCGCGATTTCGAGGTCGCCATCGATTTTGAGGGCGGGCGCGTGCAGCGTTTTTCTGAAATCTTGGGCGAATACCCCTCCGCGCAGCAGATGGCGGCGGACAACTCGCCGGAGCAGGTGGAACAGCTGGCGGGGGACATCGGCAAGCGGCTCATGGACTACGGCATCAACGTGGACTTCGCGCCGGTGCTCGATGTCGATGGCGATGGCCTCGAGGTTGTGGGCGACCGCGCCTTTTCCACCGACCCCGCGCAGGCCGGCGAATACGGCGCCGCCTTCGCCCGCGGGCTGGATGCCGCCGGGGTTAAGGCCGTATTCAAGCACTTCCCGGGCCACGGCCGTGCCTCGGGCGATACCCACCTGGCGGAGGCCATTACCCCGCCGCTAGAAGAGCTTGAGAACCATGAGTTCATTCCCTTTCGGAATGCCATGTCCGCAGCACCGAATGCGGCGCTGATGATGGGCCACCTCGCGGTCCCGGGCCTGGGCGATGGCCAGACTCCTGCCTCCATCCTGCCGGAAGCTTACGGCCTTGCCCGCGAGACCTTACAGTATGACGGCACCATCTATACCGATGACATTGGCGGCATGGCGGCGATTTCGGATTCGCTGCCGCTTGCCGATGCCGTGATTACCTCCCTCGCCGCCGGCGCCGACATGCCCCTGTGGTCCACCGAGGCCGATATTAATGCGGTGATCGATGCCGTCGTGGGCGCCGTGGATGAGGGCAGGCTGGCCCCTGAGCGCCTCGGCGATGCCGCCCGCCACGTACACGATGGGGACAGCGACTAGGAAAAACGCCCCTTTACCCGTTAACCTTTAAGGCGTGAAGAAGGCAGAAGGAAAAAACGGTGCAAAGGGCTGGCTTATCACGCTTGGCGTGATCGTTGGCTTCGTCCTCATTGCGGGCATCGCTTATGCCTGGGATGTCATAGCAAACCAGGACAAGATCCCGCGCAGCGTCTCCGTCGGCGGCGTGGATATCTCCGCCATGGAGCGCACCGCCGCCGTGGCCAAGCTCGAGGACGAGCTCAAGGGCGTTGAGACCCAGCCCGTGACCGTGACCGCAGGAGATCTGCAGTCCGAATTTACCCCTGCCGAATCCGGCCTGGCGCTGGATAACCAGGCCGCCGTCGATGGCATCGAGGAGCCTTCCCTCAACCCCATTACCCGGTTGGTTAGTTTCTTTCGCTCTACAGAAGACATCCCGGTTGAAACCGATGTGGATGATGGCAAGCTGCAGCCCACCCTTGACCGCGTCAAAGACGAGCTTTCTACCGATCCGGTCGATGGCATGCTGGAGCTTAATGATGGTCAGCTCAAGGTCACCGATCCCACGTTGGGGCAGACCGTAGAAGGCACCGAATTGCACGATGCGGTGGCAGCGAATTGGCTCGATAAGGCTGGCGTGCAGGTGGAGCCGGAAGAAATTGAGCCGGCCATTAATGACGAGGCCATTGAAAAGATGCGTACCGGTGACGCCGCCAAGGCCCTGGATAATCCGCTGACCTTGAAGGCGAAAAATAACGTCACCGCAACGCTGAATAAGCCGGAGATTTCCCAGTTCACCAGCATTGAGAAAAAGGATGGTCGGCTGCACCTAGTGGTTGATAGCAACCGCGCGCAGCAATTGCTGCAAGAGCGCACCGATGGCGCCGATGTGCCTGGCGTGAACGCCAAAGTGAAATTCGCTGGTGGCTCCAAGCAGGTCACGCCCTCCCAGGACGGCGAGATTATTGACTGGAAGCCGACCATGGAGGGCTTTGATAAGCGTGTGACTGGCGATGACCGCGAGTGGGACGCAACCTACAAGCCAGACCCAGCCGAGTTCACCACCGAGGACGCCGAAAACGCGACGTTTAACGATACCGTGGGCGAGTTCTCCACCGGTGGATTCTCTTCTGCCTCCGGGCGCAATATTCAGCTGGTGGCCCAAGAGGTCAACGGTGCCGTGGTGAACCCAGGTGAGACCTTCTCCCTCAACGGCTATACCGGCCCCCGCGGCACCGCGCAGGGCTATGTGGAATCCGGCATCATCATCGACGGCCATTCCGGTACCGCCGTGGGCGGTGGCATCTCCCAGTTCGCCACCACGCTGTATAACGCCGCGTACTTCGCGGGCATGCAGGATACCGCGCACACCCCGCACTCGTACTACATTTCCCGCTACCCGGCCGGCCGCGAGGCTACCGTGTACGAGGGCGCCATTGACCTGCAATTTACCAATACTTTCAATACCCCAGTGCAGATCGAGACTAATTTTGGCGGCGGTGAGATCACCGTCCGCTTGAAAGGCACCAAGACGGTAGAGGTGGAATCCATCAATAACGGCCGTTGGGCCAAGACCGAGCCACAACCGAGGTCCGTGCCAGGCAGCGACTGTTCGCCATCATCCGGTGCCCCGGGCTTTACGACGTCCGATACCCGCATCATCAAGGATCTCAGCGGCAAGGAGCTTTCCCGCGAGACCAAGACCACGGTCTACGATCCACAACCCATCGTGCGGTGTGGTTAGCCAGTAAGCAAAGTGCGTTGCCGCTGGCCCAATCTCGGCGGCCATGCAGCGCGCACAACCCAGCGTGAGTACGACAAAGGCTCCCGCAGCGGGTGTAGTGCCATGCTGCGGGAGCCAGACTCGTTAGTCATCCGTCTTGCCTCGCAGGGGGTTGAAGGTCATGTTTTTCGTGGGGGACAACCACATCATGCTCATCTTTCACCGGTGCCACCGTGGGCACTGCGTTAATATGGACGGTCAAGTCCCGTGTAGTGGTGTAGACGTTTATGCCTCCGGCTCGGTATGAAGTTCGGGGTTTGATTAGGATGTTAGCCGGCGCCAAAGAGGCCGTCGTTATCACGGTGAAGAGTACTCCTGTGTTCAACTTGCACGCAGTCGCGACGGTAAGGATCGCTAAAGTCCTCGGGTTGTGGCCTGTGGATTGGCGATAATCATGCGAGACAATAAAAACGATTGACCAGCCCGGTTATTTTATAACGCCGGTGCACATGCATTCGACTAGGAAAAGATCTCGATAGTTATCGATGAATCGGATCATTTCCCACATTTTGGGTCGAGTTATGACGCGAAAAACTCGGGCAGCCTTCAGAAGTTCATTAGTTTCGTGTAGCTGGTGATTTACACGGTCTAGCATTGCGTTTTCGGCAGCCAAATCTTCAGGTTTGGACTCTGGTATGTCCCCGGCACTGCGGGCAGGGTTAAGTCCAAAGACGGGCCGTATGCCATGAAACCCCAACTTTGGGGCTGCTGCCTGGCACGCGGGGTGCATCGACGTATTTTCCGCCGAGATGCGATCTTCCACGAGACGGACCGGACGTTCCTTGGCATCCTGATCAAATTTCCTTGGCATGTTCCAGATTTCCCCATCTACTGAAACGGAACGATACCTGAGAAACTTTACGCTGAGGCGGTCCGTTTACGCTTCAGCAACCTGGTCTTATGCAGAATGGCAGCAACGACTCAACCTCAGTAATGCATCAGCACTCTTGGAATGCGCACGCCCCTAATAATGGTTGGCTAAGATTTAAATCTGAACAACCTCTTGACGGCTCTCAGGCGATCGAATAAGTTTCTGGAAAAGTAAGCTATCAGGGTTGGAGAATAATGTCTTTATTTCTTAGGAAAGTAGCGATAATCACCGCGGGCTTCATTGCTACTTCTACAGCTACCACTGCGACTGCAACTGCTACCGAAACGCCCACTTTCAATCTATCAACCAACCAATTAAAAGTTGCCGAACTAGAACCGGGTCAAAGCGCAAGATTTGCCAAAGGTGAAGTTGCCGAAGTTCTCTTCGCAGGGTCCGAAGTTCGCAGTACCGAAGCTACCCTAACAACTATGGCTGCTGTTCCAGCACCAAATTGCATTGTAGCGCGAGCAGAAAAGGGATTCGTCCAAGTTTATAACAATTGTGGAGGAAGCGACCCACAACGAGTAAAAGTAGTGCTAGCCTTCGGGCTCGACACTCAATGCAAATCAATTCAACCAGGGACACGTACTAATATTGGCGTTGCCACAGGCCGAATCGATGGCGTTTTCCTTTGCTAACTGAGGGCTGCTGAACTATGAAAAGAGTTGTAAAAATCACGCTGGAATCTTATCCATTCTAGTCGCACTGAGTTGTTTAGCTCCCCTAGCATATGGGCTGGGTCCAGACGACCCACGGACTAAGAATAATAGAGGGATGTATACGGTGAAGTGCCAAGTCCATCAGAATACAACAGGTAACCCAGTTGTTGGTTTCGTCATCGGAAACCATAAAAATGATCCAGAAAAGGCTGAAAAAGAAGCAAATAACTTCGTTTCCAGATTCGGTGACAATCATGCTAAGAGACACTGTAAGACAATTGGCCAATACAGGCAAAACGGTGCTTATAGCACTAACTGGACTCCAAGATAATATAGAAATATATGCTAAATAAAAGTTTAAATCCAAGCGTCCACATTTGGTGCTATATAACGAAATTCGTCTGTCCATTCGAATCTCTGCCCAAAGCGAAAGAGAAATATCAGGAAGCAGTAGAACGTGTAAGACAGTCTCATAAGGTTCTTTTAGCATCCGAACAAGCTTACCTCTTAGGCCAGACCGAGCCGATATTTAGTCTCCTTATTGATGAAATTGTCGGATTTGGAGAAGAGTTGTCGGACTCAGAGAAAGAAAATTACTCCGTTTTCATTTTCACGACCATCGTTGAGGTACCAGAAAAAGAGGAAGATGATAAAAAAGACCCAGTAATGCAAATTGCTGCAAAGCTAGAGCTAGATGCCGAAGATGATTTTCCCTCAACTTTTCCTAGTCGTACTCGATTAATCTGGATGAGTGAAAGCGGAAAAGAATCGTCAAACTGCATTATTCAATAGAACCTGTCACCGGGTGGAGAAGTATCATTATAACTCTCTATCGTGCTTGACCCCTGTTTGGTGGGCACTTGGATGCGATCTACGAAGCTAAAGGACTGCTCGACACTGTGTGGGCAGCGGTTGGTGGCCGGAGGGGGCTAAAATCGCACCAGAGAGCTAGTAAATTGGGCGAAAGACAACGAAGCGTGAAGCACCACACCGTCTGGAGTCAGCACATCGGAGACTCCTGCCTTTAATCGTCGGCTGATTCCCGGTATGCATGAGGGCAGGAGAAAAGGTGACGCGAGCACTAGCACGCAGACAGTAAAGTTCAACACCTAAAACTCCGACTCAACAGTGGTGCAGGTCTTGAACGTTCACCACTAGGAGCGGTAACTATATTACCTGTGAAATACAGTTATCACTCAATATCTAAATCCTGGAATTTATTGGAAGAATTCCCCTTGCCAGTAACTTCTCCTTTTATGTCTTTTATGTCTTGCCGTACCCCTTTTATAAAGGACACCGCTTTTATCAGGAATAGTGTCAAGGCCACTAGTAATGCTACGGCAAATATAGAAAATATAATATCATATACCATCATAGTTGCATCAAGATAACGCTTGAGCGCGGCCTCCGGAAACCTCAAGGGTTAGAGATAGCGTCGTTGTCCATAAAACCTTCACTGCAGTTGCCTGGAAAGACATTCTAGCTGAGGCTGGAGATATATTTCGGTTCTGCCATTGTTGGGTTATTTCAAGGGAGGGCGAACTTGTAGTGTGGCCAATGGCTCTATGAATTATCGGGCTATGCATATTCCTAATCGTAGCGTTTACTTTCCCACTCTTTGCCGTTGAATAATCTGCATAGAATGAGTACGAGAAAGCGATGCCGTTGTACACAACTCGGCAGTTATCGTGTCGAACCCAGTTCAAATGATCGTAGCTTCGGCAATTGGAAATCCCGGTTCCTCTAGTAGCGTACCTACTAGGTCCCATTTCTACCGTACTAACGGAACCATCCTGGTATATATTCTTCTTCGTTACTCGACCGTACTCCTCAGTTTCTTCACTGCGTATAGGTTCCGATTCTGGATTATCTGCGTCAATTAATTCACCATTCTCAATTTTCCCAATTAGGCGATCTTGAATTGACTTGTCGGTGATTCCATTCTGAAGAAACACGTTCCTATACTCCCGCTCGATAGACCCATCGATAGGGTTATCCAAGCTTTCCACCTCTTGCTCTTCTGTAATTGCAGGGGGAGAGATAATTGAGGAAATTGCAAGCATGCTAGAGAGAATTAATGAACAACTTTTTTCATGAAATGTCCTTCGTATATTTAGAAAGTAAAATGTCTTTACATTTTACATTAAGTTCAATAGTTTTCATAGGATTGTTTCTAATTTGTTACATTTCTGCGGGCGTGACATGCGCGGAGGGTGTCTCTACTGAAAACCTAGGTGCTTAGGTAGTGAGTCATGCTTGCTTAGCAAGGTGAGCTGCACGTGCCTATTGCATAGACGGAGGCCAGGATGTGGATCATGCACGCGCCTGGTCTTTCATGTGCACATAACGATGCACGGTCCCGACAGAGCAGCCGACTCCTTTAGCGATCGCACGCATAGATAGCCCTTGGTTGTGGAGCACCCGGATTTTATCGCGTTTTTCGTGCGCACGTCCGATAAACGCCTTACGAAGTTCCGATGTCTAGCGGCGAATGGTGTGGGGAGGACGACCGATTTTTAGGGCAGCTTCACGTGCGGTGAGCCTTGGAGATCGTACGCCTAGCCTTCGGGGTGCATCTGGCTTGACCATTCGGTACCTCACTTGCTGTTTCGTTGCGTTGTTGGGACCTTTTTTCGCCTGATTTTCCGCGTGCTGCTCGGATGGCGGACAATTGTTCGGGATTGAATCGTGTCCATACCCAGTGGGCGATGCTGGGGGCGAGGCGGTGGATTTCTTTTTCGGGGAGGGGGTCGCGGTGTTCTTTTTCTAGGTTGAGGTTGGCGGCGATGGCGTGTGCGTGGACAACTTCAACCCAGACGTTGATGCCGTCTGTCCAATTGCGTTTGTTCGCCCTAAAGGCCCAGCGGCGAGTACGGTCGAAGATATCCACATTGCGTCCAAAACCGGAGCTTTCCCGTGGTCGAGGGTCGTTCTAGAGGGGGCAGTGCTCCCAGGCTATCAAGGGGCTTGCGCTAGTTAATGGAGGCTGTAGGTGAGGTCGTGTTCTCCCCATAAGGTGCCGTGGTCGTTCTGAGCGGCCTGAAGTGCCCCGGGTTTTGTTCCTAGGCATTTGCCTTGATTTCTATTATTGCCTGTGGCGGGTTCTGCTTCCAAAACTCGGTTTCGACCTCGACCGGGGTTCGGTATCCCAAGCTTTGGTGGAGCCTTGTCTCGTTCCACCATGACACCCACTCGAACGTCGCGATTTCTACCTCGACAACATCATCCCACCTGCGGGTATGAATCAACTCGTTCTTGTAGGAACCATTAACGTTTTCAGCCAGAGCATTGTCATAGGAATCACCAACAGTCCCGGTGGAAGCGATAATGCCGTGCTGGGCAAGTCGCTCGTTGTAGACCACGCTGACATACTGTGAGCCGTGATCCGAATGGTGAATGAGACCTGTTGTTTCCTCAGCACACACGATCGCCTGGTTAAGAGCTTGCAGTGGCAGTGCTTCGGTCCGCATCGAATCTGATAACGCCCACCCGACGATCCGTCGGGAGTAGACGTCGGTGACAAACGCGGCGTAGACAAAGCCTTTCTTCGTGCGCACATACGTAATGTCGGCCACCCACAGCTTATTCGGGCCCTGAGCTTTGAACTCACGCTCAACCAAGTCCGGGCGCAGATCAGGCACGTTAGCTTTTCGGGTTGTGATTGGTGATCCGCCTGTGCCTTTGCCAGAAACACCGGCCAGGCGCATCAGTCGGGCGGTTTGTTCACGCCCGATATCGATTCCTTCACGGCGAAGCGCATGCCACATTTTCCGCACACCGTAAGCACCGTAATTATCCCGATGAACAGCACTAATGCGTTCAACTAGAACAGCATCACGAAGGCGACGAGCACTTAACCCCTCGGGCTTTGGACTGGCGATAACCACGCGGGGTGATAAACCCACCAGCCCGGTTATTTTTCAACGTCTTACAAATGAACTCGACAGAGAAATAATTCCGGTATTCATCGATGAACCGGATCATTTCCGACGTTTCGGGTCGAGTCATGAGGCGAAAAAGCTGAGGCAGCCTTCAGCAGCTCATTAGTGTCGCGTAGCTGGTGATTTTCACGGCGCAGCCTCGCGTTTTCGGCGGCCAAATCTTCACACACAGGTTCTGGGATGTTTCCCGAACGGCGGGCTTGCTGGGTCCATTGACGAGCCGTGTGCCATGAAACCCCCAACTTTGGAGCTACTGCCTGGCACGCAGCCTGCTTCGACATGTTTTCTGCCAGGATGCGATCCTCCACCAAGCGAACGACGCGGTCCTTGGCATCCTGGTCAAATTTTCTTGGCATGTTCCAGATTTTCCCATCTACTCAAACGGAACAAAACCTGGGACACTTCACAGCACGCGTTTACAGGCACTGCAGTCGCAGAAACGCTCCAACACCTCATCGACACCTACGGGCCACCCGCATCCACACTCACCGACAACGGACTGGTCTTTACGGCACGACTCACAGGTCGAAAAGGAGGCCGCAACGCATTCGAGAAAACCCTCAACCACCACCGCATCCAACAGAAAAATGGTCGTCCAGGCCATCCCCAAACTCAAGGAAAAATCGAGCGCTTCCACCAAACACTCAAAAATCGATCAACGCCCGACCACCCGCTAAAGCCGTCGCTGAACTGCAGACACTCCTCAATGAATTCCGCGACTACTACAACACCACACGCCCCCACAAAGCCCTAGGCCGACGCACCCCACACCAGGCCTACACCACCGGCACCAAAGCCAACCCAGCCCACAACCCGACACAAGAATGGCGCACAAGAAACGACGTCGTCTGGGACAACGGCAAAACCACCGTGCGCTACGCCGGCAAACTCTTCCACCTAGGCATCGGCCGCAAATGGAAGAGAAAGAAAATCCTCATGGTCATCGCCGACAACCACGTCATCACATCACTAGCCGAAACCGGCGAAGTCATCACCGAACACTACATCGACACCAGCCGCAACTACCAAAAGCCCTACTGGAAACAAGGAGACCCACCCCTAGACCCCAAATAACAACAAAACCGGCATCCCAGAACAAAAAGAAACTGAGATGCCGGTTTGTCAACGATGTCGCGACTCACCCGTCAAGCATGTCGCGACTCATGACAGTGGAGCCGACGACGGGAATCGAACCCGCGCCAGCAGCTTGGGAAGCTGCAGTTCTACCATTAAACTACGTCGGCGCTGCGCTAAATGCGCTTTCCCTACTATACACCTTGGGTAGGCGATTGAGTAGAATCGGGTCCGTGCTTCTTTCAGATCGTGATATTCGTTCCGCCATTGATTCCGGAGAGCTGGGCATCGAGCCCTTTGATAGTGAGCTTATCCAGCCTTCTTCCGTTGACGTGCGCTTGGATAAGTACTTCCGCGTATTCAATAACTCCCGCTATACGCACATTGACCCCAAAGAGGAGATGCCGGAGCTTACCACCTTGGTGGAAGTAGAAGAGGATCAATCCTTTATTCTTCACCCCGGCGAGTTTGTTCTTGGTGCCACGTTGGAGAAATTCACCCTCCCGGCTGACCTTGCCGGGCGTTTGGAGGGTAAATCCTCGCTGGGACGGCTGGGCCTTTTAACCCACTCCACCGCGGGCTTTATCGATCCCGGCTTTTCCGGGCATATCACCCTGGAGCTTTCCAATACCGCGAACCTGCCCATTGCGCTATGGCCGGGGATGAAAGTGGGCCAGCTGGCCATCTTTAAGATGACCTCGCCGGCGGAAAGCCCCTATGGCACGGGTGCCTTGGGATCGAAATATCAAGGTCAGCGCGGCCCAACGCCATCAAAGTCTTACCTGAACTTCCGCAGGGATTAATCTGGTATTTACATAAAATCTCTAGGATGAGGTTTTATGCGGATGACTGTTATTGGCACCGGTTACCTGGGTGCTACCCACGCCGCCTGCATGGCGGAATTGGGGCATGAAGTATTAGGCGTCGATGTAGACGAGGATAAAATCTCCGTCTTGCAATCGGGCAAGGTTCCCTTTTTTGAGCCGGGGCTGCCGGAGGTGCTCGAGCGCAATATTGATGCTGGGCGCTTAGGGTTTAGCACGGATTATGACGAGGCCGCGCAGTTTGCCAACGTGCACTTTCTCGGCGTGGGAACCCCGCAGCGCCGCGGTTCTTATGCAGCGGATATGACCTACGTTAAGGCCGTTATCACGGACTTGGTGCCCAAGCTGCGCGGGGAGCACGTCATCTTTGGCAAATCCACCGTTCCGGTAGGTACGGCGGCGGAACTCCAAGAACTTGCGGACGGTTTAGCGCCCGAGGGAACTCGCATGGAAATCGCGTGGAATCCAGAATTTTTGCGCGAAGGTTATGCGGTGCACGACACCATTACCCCGGACCGCATTGTCATTGGCACCCGCGAATCAGAATCCCGCGCGGAAGAGCTTGCCCGCGAGATCTACGCGCAGCCGCTAGCGCAGGACACGCCCTTCATCGCGACCGATCTGCAGACCGCGGAGCTGGTAAAAGTATCCGCCAACGCTTTTTTGGCGACCAAGATTTCTTTCATCAATGCAGTTTCCGAGATTTGTGAGATCGCGGGGGCGGACGTGGTGGCGTTGGCGGATGCCATTGGCATAGACAAGCGCATTGGTCGCAAGTTTCTCGGCGCGGGCCTGGGCTTTGGCGGTGGATGCCTGCCCAAGGATATCCGCGCCTTTATGGCGCGCGCCGGTGAGCTCGGCGCTGATCAAGCGCTGACCTTCCTGCGCGAGGTGGATGCG
This sequence comes from Corynebacterium sp. MSK073, assembly GCF_030232085.1. Classification (NCBI taxonomy): domain Bacteria; kingdom Bacillati; phylum Actinomycetota; class Actinomycetes; order Mycobacteriales; family Corynebacteriaceae; genus Corynebacterium; species Corynebacterium sp. MSK073. The sequence goes on from NZ_JASPIY010000002.1 coordinate 44,170, forward strand.
ATTAATATGCGCCGGCGCGACCGCATGGTGGATATGTCTAAAGAAGCCTTCAATGGCTCGCTATTGGGCCACCGCGTCACCGTGCTGGGCTGTGCCTTTAAGCCGAACTCGGATGATGTGCGGGATTCGCCGGCGCTCTCGGTGGCTGGATCCTTGTCCTTGGCGGGTGCGGCGGTCACCGTCTATGACCCAGAGGGCATGGAAAACGCCAAGAAGGTTTTTCCCACCTTGGACTATGCCGCCGACACGGAAACCGCCTTGCGGGAGGCGGAACTTGTCATCCTGGCTACCGAGTGGGAGCAGTTTAAGGAACTGGACCCGAACGAGGCCGGCGAGCTGGTAGATAATAAGCGCATTATCGATGGCCGCAATGTGCTGGACGTTGCGGCCTGGTCCAACGCCGGCTGGAAGATACAGGCGCTGGGGCGCACGCTTTAACGGCGGCGTGACGGGACCGTAAACGCGGCAATCAGCGTGGTAATTGGGACTGCGAGGGTCAGTGCCATGGCGCCGACGCCGGAGCGCAGGAGTTCGGTGGCGACGAGATCGCTGCTAAGTATTTGCCCCGCGGGGCGTTCAGCGGCGGTGATGAGCAGGAGCAGGGGTAATGCGGCGCCGGTATAGGTCAAAATGAGGGTATAGACCATCGAGGCAATGTGGTCGCGGCCGACCCTCATGGCGGATAAGAAAAGCTCTAGCGGTGTGGCAGCGGGGTCGGATTCATGCAGCTCGGTGATGGTGGAGGCTTGGGCGATGGCGACATCGGCAAGGCTGCCCAACGCACCCACGACGAAACCGCACAGCAGCACGCCCAGGATGGAGACATTGGGCATATATAGCAGCAGCTTGAGGTTATCTTCGGAGCTAAAGCCTTGCAGCTGCGAACTATCGATGGCCGCCCAAGCCAAAAACGCGGCGATGGCGAGCGCCGTCAGTGAACCGCCGACCGCAGAAGCGGATTTCCAATTCACGCCGTGGACAAGCGGCACGGCAAGGAGAATGATGGCGGTACAGGCGGCGAGGGCCACCCACAGGGGATTGGTGCCCGCAATGAGCGCTGGGATGAGGAAGCTGAAGACGATACCAAGGCTCAACCCCAAGCCGATGATCGCGCGCACCCCATGCCACGCCGCGAAAGCAATGATGACGATCGCGATGACCACTCCCCAGAGCAGGAGGCTATGGCTGCGCTGATAATCGGCAAAGGCATACGATACTGCCCCGGCAGGATCGGTGGCCTTGGATAGCACGATGTCATCGCCCGGCTGCAATTCTGGGTCGCCCGCGTTGCCGTAGGTGACCAATTGGGTCATCTTTCCCTCGTCCTCGCCGGAGGTGATCTTCACCAGCGCCCGGTCACAGTCCACTTCTTCCTTTTCCGGAATAAGCGGCGGGGTATCAAAGGCCAAGCCGGTCTGCTCCGATTGGCACGCCGAATGATCGGTCTTCTCCACGGTGCCTTCCACCTGCGGGTGGTTCAACGCGTAGGTGGACTCGAACTCCTCCGAGGTATGCTCAGAGGCAGCACTAGTGGGCCAGAGCAGGACGAGGCCGACCAGCATGGCGATAAGGGCCGCACCGATGGCGGTTACTAGCCCAATGCGCCACGGGTGACCGGATACCGAGTGCGCCAACTGACGTGGCTTTAGGCGTTGTAACCTCGACCGGCCCTGCGCGTGCCCGCTGGACTCCGATCGACCCTGCGCTTGCCGATGCCGCGAAGCGGCGCCCGTCGTCGAATTAGAAACCGAGGAATGTCGTCCCATACGATGTATTGTCAACGATTATTACTGCAATTACCAATCGTCTGCTGGGGTGCTATTGGCGGTAGCTTACTAAGAAATTGCCCAAGCGTTCGATGGCGTTTTCTAATTGGGAGGCCCAAGGCAGCGTGACCACGCGGAAGTGATCCGGGTGCGGCCAGTTGAAGCCGGTGCCTTGGACCATGAGGATCTTTTCCGCCTTGAGGATGTCCAACATGAGTTTGGAATCATCGTGAATCTCATAGACATTGGGATCCAGGCGCGGGAAGAGGTACAGCGCGCCCTTGGGCTTTACCGCGGAAACACCCGGAATCTCATTGATCTTGTCGTAGGCGATATCGCGCTGGCGCAGCAATCGTCCCCCAGCCCCGGTGAGCTCGTAGATGGATTGGCGCCCGCCCAGCGCCACCTGGATGGCGTGTTGGGCGGGGACATTCGGGCACAGGCGGGTACCTGCCAGCAATTCGAGGCCCTCGATAAGCCCGTGCGCATTATGCTTCGGGCCCGTAATAACCATCCAGCCTGCGCGGTAACCACAGACGCGGTAGGCCTTGGATAGGCCATTAAAGGTAAAGGTCAAAAGATCGGGGGCCAGCGAGGCGATGGAGATATGCTTCGCATCGTCATAAAGGATGCGGTCATAAATCTCATCGGCCAAAATCAGCAGGTTGTGCTCCCTGGCGATGTCCACGATCTGCTGCAGGACCTCGCGCGAATACACCGCACCCGTTGGGTTATTGGGGTTGATGACCACAATGGCCTTGGTCTTTTCGGTGACCTTGGACCTAATATCCTCGATGGACGGGTTCCACTCGTCTTCCTCATCGCACAGGTAGTGCACCGGGGTGCCACCGGCCAGCGAGGTTGCCGCCGTCCACAGTGGGTAATCGGGCGCCGGGATAAGGATCTCATCGCCATTATTGAGCAGCGCCTGGGTGGTCATGGTGATAAGTTCTGATACGCCATTGCCCAAGAAGACATCGTTGATATCAAAATGCGGGAAGTCCTCGAGCTCATAGCGCGTGACGATGGACCTCCGGGCCGAGGTAATGCCTTTAGAGGTGGAATAGCCCTGGGAGGTGGGCAAGGCGCTGATCATATCGCGCATGATGACATCGGGTGCATCGAAGCCAAAGACGGCGGGGTTGCCGGTATTGAGCTTGAGGATGGTGTGGCCGTCCAGCTCCATTCTCTCCGCTTCCGCTGAGACCTCACCGCGAATATCGTAAGCGATGCCCTTTAATTTTTCGGACTGGTCAAAGATGCGGGGTGTGGGAGAAGTCATGGCCATATTGTGCCATCTTTCACAGCGCTAAGAAGGATTGCAGCGCAACTCAGTGCTATTTTTTATTCCACTTGCTGATTTGCTTCTTCGCCATTTCCATAGCTTGACCAGTAATTTCACCGGCCTGCTGGCGGCGCTCGGCCCACATTTTCTTCTCTAATTCTTTTTGGTGCGCCCGCTCGTGTGCCGTCAGTGCACGGATTTCGCGCTGTTGTTGGCGCTCAATCTGCCGCACCGAGGGGGCATGCCACGATTGCGGGCCCACCTTGGCCACGTACAAGAGGATCCACACGATGGGAATGAGCGCTGCGGCTACGGCACCGCCCGCTAGCAACCAGGGGCTATTCATGGTGGCGCTGAGCATGACAAGAGTAGGCGATGCCGCGAGCAGAACCACCGAGCTGGTCAGCGCGGTAGCGATGCGGGGCTTTTTCGCGGCATTAAAGGCGCGCTCCACATCGCCCTGGGAGTAGATTTTTGCCTCTTGCGATCCGGTCGCAGGGATATCACTGAAAATTGGCGCCAAGTCCTTGTGGGTGACGGCCTGCATGACGCTATCGGAGCGCTCCTCAAACTCGGTCATAGATAAGCGGCCTTCGCCCACTGCGCGGGCTAGATCCGTCAGGGCATCGTTGCGCTCTGAATCAGATAGACGCAGTGTCCGGTCATAGGGGGAGGATCCGTAGCTATTAGTCACAGCCACCATAATAGACAACCTGATTCAAAAAGAATATGCCCTGCCACGGTGGCAGGGCATAGCTTCTAGTGCGGGGTACACAGGCTAGAGCTCTTGCGACTCATCTTCTTTGTCGTCCTCGTTAGAATCCGATTTTTTCTTTGGATCGGATTCATCAACCGTCTTGGAGTTCTTCCTTCCCACCAGGTTGGCCAAGAACGGGAAGATGGCAACGGTCAATGCGCCACCGGCGACGAAGATGGATGCGGTTTCTTGCTTCATCAATTCCGAATTAACGGCCAGCGACGTCACGGCTACGATGATCGGCAGGCCGGTCGCCGTGTACAGGCTGACCTGGAGGCGTTCGCGCACCGTTTCAATTTCGGAGCCGGTGTGGCCCACATTTTCGCGCAGGAATACCGGCAGGCCGCGGGTGACGAGAATAAGCGCCGGGATGCCCAGTACCTTCCCCGGGTTATTAGCGATGGTATCCCAGTTAATCGTCATGCCGGAGACCACGAAGAAGACCGGGATGAGCATGGAGTGAAAGACCACATCGAGGCGGTGTTCTAGCCGTCGATGGAATTCATCCGGAATGATGCGGTTCAAGATGATGCCGGCGGCGAAGGCGCCCAGCACGATGTCGAGCTCAAAGACCGCCGTGACGGCCATGAGGGTGGCAAGGATCAGGATGATAAGGCGCAGAATGGTCTGGTTGGTAGACCCCGCACCGGAGATAAACGCCGCTTTAACCCACGGAATCGTCGTGGCAATGGCAGCCGGCATGATGGCGACGGCCACGGCGATGCCGATGAACGCGAGCATAATCAGCAGCGTGGTCCACGTGGAGCGCGTGCTCAGCAGCAGCGCCATCGCGGTAATGGGTGCGACCTCACCAATAGCGCCGTGAATCATGACCGATTTGCCCACTTTGGTCTCGAGCACACGGTCCTGTTTCAGCATGGGCTGGAGCGTGCCCAGCGCCGTGGACGTTAGCGCCAGCGCCACCACGATGGCACCTGGGACATTATCGACCAAGAAGTACGCACCGACGCCACAAGCCACGAGGCAGATAAGCCAGGTGGACAGCGCGGTTCCCGCCTCTTTGGTCTTGAGCGTAGAAATCTCGATCTCAAAACCTGCGAGCAAGAACAGCGCACCAACGCCCAGCTCTTTCAGCATGCTGATGCCGGCATCCTCATGCGCTACATCCAAAAGCGATGGGCCGATGACCATGCCAAAGATGATCAGAAGGGCAACGGCCGGCAGCCGGTTGCCCAACATGAACGACACTATGGGCGCCAGTAGCGCCGCGAGCATGATCCAGGCAAAGGAAACGAGGCTAGTGGTGTTTTCCGTCGCACCCGCTGCGAGAACAACAGTATCCGCAGCCCATCCCACATCTAAATGCATGGATCACAGCGTACGCACTCACCCCTGCACATGCCTACTCGGTATTCGTGTCCTTCGGCGGTGTGGGTGGCTTCGGCGGTTCCGGTGGCTTGGGGGCCTTGGGAGCCTCCGCGCTTGCCGATGGCGCCGGTGGTGCAGGCGGAGTGGATGGCGCGGATGGCGCGGACGATGCCGGCGGAGCCGGCGGGGCTGGCGGCGCAGCTGCCTCGGGTTTCTTGTCAGCCTGCGGTGGCTTTGGCGCTGCTGGAGTCTGTGGTGCCTGGGCAGCTTGTGGAGCCTTTGGCGGCTGTGGAGCTGCAGGTGGTTCCGGCACAGCTGGTGCTTGCGATGCAGCGGGTGGCTGCGGGGCCCTAGGCGGTTGGGGTGCCGCGGGTGCTTTCGCATTTGGAGCAGCCGGCGGAGTCGGGGCACCTGGAGCTGCCGGGGCACTTGGTGCTGCCGGAGCCTTCGGCGCCGCCGGGACGCTAGGTGCCGAAGAAGAACCCGGAGCCGCAGGGGCCTTAGGAGCCTTTGGCGGCGTGGGAGCACCCGGTGGGGCTGGCGCGCTGGGCGCGGAGGGGGCACTCGGTGCAGAAGGTGGAGTAGGCGCCGACGGTGCATTAGTGGATTGCGGCGCGCTCGGTGAGCTGGGTGCGTTGGGTGCCGAAGGAGCCTTGGGGGCCGCCGGTGCCGAAGGCGCGGCTGGAGCTGCCGATGCCGAAGGAGCAGAAGGCGCGGAGGGTGTAGCAGGTGGAGTGGCAGCGGTGGGGGTATTGCTGGAGGAGGGGGCATCGGCAGGCGTGGGTGCCTTGGGGGATTCAGCGGTGGTGGTAGCTGAGGCCGCACGGTGGCGCACTGGGGTGGCCAAGAACGCCTTGGGGAGAGGCTCTGGAAGGGTGCCCTTGTCATCCAGGGAAATGGAATTGCGCAGCATGGTGGCCACGTCGTTGACCTGGGTGGTGGGGGTGGACTCGGCGGCCAAAGACTTCACGCCGCCGGTCATCATGACATTGCAGAATGGGCAGCCAGTGGCGATTTCCTCGGCGCCGGTCTCTAGTGCCTGCTCCGTGCGGAACTCATTGATGCGAGAACCCAACTTTTCTTCCATGAACATGCGCGCGCCGCCGGCGCCGCAGCAAAAGGCCTCATTGCGGGACTTGTCCATCTCGCGCAGTTCTACGCCGGTGGCCTCGAGAAGCTCGCGCGGGGGATCGAAGACCTTATTGTGCCGGCCCAAGAAGCACGGATCGTGATAGGTGATGGGCTTGCGGTTTTCTGGGGTGCGCGGAACCGGCTGCAGCAGCTTCTCGCGTACTAGTCGGTTGAGTAGCTGCGTGTGGTGGAAGACATCGAAATGCCCGTCGAAGTCCGGGTACTCATTGCGGATGGTATTAAAGCAGTGCGGGCAGGTCGTGATGATTTTCCGCTGGCCTTCCGGCACGCCCTCAAAAGCGTTGTTGAGGGTTTCCACGTTTTGTTGCGCCATCATTTGGAACAAGAACTCATTGCCGGCGCGGCGAGCGGGATCGCCGGTGCAGGTCTCGCCGGTAGAAAGCACACCGAATTTCACGCCGGCGGTGTGGAGAAGATCCACGACGGCGCGGGTGGTGCGGCGACCATTGTCATCATAGGCACCGGCGCAGCCGACCCAGAGGAGGTATTCCATATCGGAGAAATCCGCGGCGTCCTCGCCAATGATGGGTACCTCGATGCCATCGGCACGCGCCTCATCAATCCAAGCGCGGCGCTCGGAATTATTGCGGCCCCAGGGGTTGCCCTTGGTTTCCATGTTCTTAAATAGGCCGGTGAGCTCTGAGGGGAAATCGGATTCCGCCAAGACCTTGAAGCGGCGCAGGTCTGCAATATGGTCGATGTGCTCGATATCAGTGGGGCATTGATCCACGCAGGCCCCGCAGTTGGTGCAGGACCACAGGACGTCATCGTCGATGACACCAGCCATCGAGAGCACATCGAGGCCCTCGTGCGGGCTGTAATTATCTAGCGCACCTTGGCGCAAGTCCATCATGACCTTTTTGGGGCTGAGCGGCTTATCGGTATTCCAAGCCGGGCACAGCTCTTGGCAGCGGCCGCATTCAGTGCACGCGGTTGAATCCAGCAGCAACTTCCAGCTGCCAGGGGTGATGTCTTCTTCCAAGTCCGGGGTGGGCAGGGATTTAAGCGCCTTATCCCCAGAGGTATTGCGCTGGAAAAAGATATTGAAAAACGCCATGAAGCGGTGCCACATGACACCCCACTGGAAATTGCGGGCAATAAAGAAGATGAAGAGGAGCCCGGATAGCAGCTTGACCAAGGCGAAGAAGCTGACCAGTGCCGGGGACTCAGGCAGTGCCTTAGCTAAGTGAACGGTCAAGAAATCCGCGACTGCGGAACCGCCACCAAAGGCCGCGATCTTGGAAGCTTTGACCAAGAGCATGCTGAGGCCCTCGATGAATACAATGGCCTCTACCCACCGGGCCGCCGCCGTTTGGGAGTTGAAAAAGCGGCTGCCGCGCTCGGTATCGCCTAGTTTCAGGCGCACTCCGATGAGGAAGCAGATGCCCAGCAACGTGCCGATGCCGAGTATTTCTTCTACAAAGTGATACACCGGCCAGGTGCTTAAGCCAGGCCACCCTTTATCCGGGGCGAAGGTTTGGATATAGGCCTCAAACCACACCAGGATGCCGAATAAAAAGCCCACCATGACCGCCCAGTGAGCGGCATTGACCAATGGCTTTCCCTTGAAGTGGGTGTGGCCGAAGACCTCTACCAGCACGCGCCCGAGGCGTTTTAGAGGGCTATTGGTGCGCTCTAGTTGGGTTGGTCCGCCCGAGCGGATGAACTTAATGAGCGCGCCTATGCGGGCGAAAAAGTATAGCCACACCGGAATCGATGTGGCTATAGCAATCCAACCGGACACGGTTGTCATTCGTGCTCCTTCACTACTGATGCTCCACGTTGTTATCTACCTTAAAGCCTCAAGGCGTCATCGTGGGAGTCAGTATTCAGTAACTATGAGTGAAGGGATATTGGCCTTAGTAGTGGAAGCCGCCTTCAGCTTCCGCCTTCTCAAAGGCGCGGGTAGCGATAGGAACCATACGTGCCTTACGCGGGAGGACGGAGAAGACTCCACGGACGGCACGGGAGAAGATCTTGAGCTTGCGCTCATCCTTCTTGGTCCACTCCCAGCCAAGCTTGTTGCGCAGCTTGTCCGGAATCATGCCGATAGCAACCCACAACAGCAGACGAGATGCGTAAGGTGCAATGGGCTTCCACAGCCAGTTGGGCACCTTGGGATCTGGGGTGTCGAGGGTAAGGCCGTTGATGATGCGGGAGCGCTCGATGGTTTCGCTGATATCGAGGGTATCGATCATGTTGTCTACGTACTCTTCAAACTCAGCGTACGTCTTTGGCGCATCGTCGGGCTCTGCAACCTCGTAGAAGGTGTACCAGGTACGGGTCTCCTGGAAGAGCTGCTCGCGCTCCTCTGGGGTCAGAGGATCCATGAAGTTGCCGGCCAGCTGGTACGGCATTGCAGCGAAGGTGGCGTGTGCCCAGTAGTACACATCCGGGTTCAGCGGGTGGTAGCGGCTTCCATCTGGGTGGGTGCCCTTGATGTCCTTGTGGAAGTCACGAATCATGACGCCAACTTCAGGGCCTTCATAGATCGTGCGGATGATCGGGAAGGCGGAGCGAACCAAGCGTGCAACCTCGTTATCGAAAACGTTCGAGTGCTGCACCAAGGACCGGCTGACGTCACGCTGGGCAATCTGCAAAAGACCAGCAGACAGTGCGACGAATGCGGAGCGCCAGTCACCAAAGCGTTGCCACAGGATGGAATCTGGACCCAGCTCAGGCAGGTTATCGGTGTTGTTATCTGCAGGTTGGGCGTGCTTGTCGTTTACAGTGCTTTCAGGATTGCTCAGAGTAGTCATTATGCCTCCTTAAGGGCAGTAGCGGACTTTTGTTGATTCTGGCGTTCGGACGAGGCGGACTCAGGGGCGTAGTTGGATGCTCGCTTGAAATCGTGGGCCGGTGCATCGAACCCTGCGAGCACTTCGCGGATTCCGCGTACGGTACCGGGCTGAACCAACCACTTATCGTGCTTGACGGTTAGTTCTCCTGGTCCACGAATCTCTAGCTGGCGGACGTAACGGCGGCAGTGATCGGCGCGGGCTTCGATGACAGCCAGTGGGCGACGCTTGAGGTAAGAGTCGCGCGGGGTAGGGCCGTCAACAAAGAGGGCATTAGGCAGCCCAAATACCTCTACACCGTGGTGCAGGTACATGTCATCGACGCTGGCCTTTGACCGTCCCGGAACGGAAATCCACGGGGATTCCTCGCCGGTGGCGCGAATCAACACATCGAAAGCTTGGGTTTCCTGACCGGAATCACCGAGGTAGGAGATTTCCCATTTGCCTTCTGCGCGGTCGAATTCGGCACCAGTAACGGCGGTGGAACCGCGGAACTCGGCGCCACTGGCAGCAACAGCCTCTTCAAGGTGGCGTACTACAGAAGCTGGCGAGCCGTCAGTTTTCGTGAGGCGGAGGTACGGGGTGCGGAAGTGGTACTTCCGGGAGACCTCGGTGGCATCAGCGGAATTGAAGTGACCGCCGATGTGTGGTTCTTGTTCAAAAAGAACGGTGTCGAATCCAGAGAATGCGCATTCAGAAGCCGCGGCGCATCCGGCTACTCCGGCACCGACGACTGCGACGGTCGGTCGGCGATATGGCTTGAACATACTGTTCCTTTCGAGTTTCACAGGGCACTTACCGGCCGCTGTGTATTGGCAATTTATGTACTCAGAGAGAACACAATTTGTGGATATGTTGTGATAGTACACATATCCCCAACAATTGTGAAGTGGATTACTGGATTTAAAAGCTGGCTGGTTATGCTGCGCAGTGCTTAGGGGAGGAAGCGCAAGGCCTTTCCTAAGCGCAACGCGGAGCTCAGCAGGGTGCCGTAATACTTATTGGGAAGCCAACTTGGCCCGCGCATCGGCATGATCCTTTGCGAGGAAATATTCTTCGCTTCCGTATATTTGGTCAGCCCCTCGTGGCCATGGCGGCGGCCAACGCCGGACTCCTTGACGCCACCCAGCGGGGTGGAAATCGAGGCCCACGTGGAGGCGTAGCCATCATTGATGGTCACGCTGCCAGCATCGATTTTCTCGGCGATGCCCTGCGCGGTTTCGGGTTGGCCGAATACAGAGGAGTTCAGGCCGTAGGGCAATTTATTTGCCTGCTCGATGGCCTCTTCAACATCGCGCACGCGTTGCACGTACACCACGGGGCCAAAGACCTCTTGCTCTGCAAGCTCGGTGCCTTCACCCAAATCAGTGAGAACCGTGGGCTCAAAGTGGTAGGGGCCGATATCCGGGCGGGGCTTGCCGCCGGTAATAACGGTGGCACCCTTTTCTACCGCATCATCGACGAAGTGCTGCACCACATCCAATTGGTTTTGGCCGATGAGTGAACCCATCGTGTAGTCCCAGTTCAAACCGGAACCAAGTTTGATGGATTCGGTTGCCCGGCGGAATGCGGTAATGAATTGATCGAAGATGGCATCGGGCACGTAGATGCGTTCAATCGACACGCACAGCTGGCCTGAATTGGAAAAGCAGGCGGTAGCGATGGTGTCAATATGCTTGTCGATGTCCGCATCCGGCGCGATGATCATTGGGTTCTTGCCGCCCAGTTCTGCGGAGTATCCAACGAGGCGCTCGCCTACGGTGGTGCCCAAAATCTTGCCGGTCTTGGTGGAACCGGTAAACATCAGGTAATCGCAGCGTTCGGAGATGGCGGAGCCGACAACTCGGCCGGAGCCGGTGACGATCTGCAGCAGATCCTTCGGCAGTCCTGCTTCCTTCAAGAGGTAGAGGGAAATCAGGTTAGAAAATGGGGTGGATCCGTCGGGCTTGGCCACAACGCCATTGCCGGCAAGTAGTGCCGCAACGGCATCGGAAATGCCCAATGCTAATGGGTAGTTCCACGGGCTGATTTGCCCCACAACGCCCTTAGGAACTCGCTGCAAGTGAGTTTTGGTGATGAGCGGAAATGCGCCCGGCTGCTTCTGAGTGGCCAGTAGCTTTGGCGCATTATTTGAGTAATAACGCGCGTTATTTAGTACATCGAGTACCTCATCAAAAGCGGCCGTGCGGTCCTTGCCGGTTTCCAGTTGGATGAAATCCGCCAGCAGCTCGCGGTGTTTAGCCACGAGGTGGTGGAAGCGCTTCATTACCTTTACGCGCTGCTTAACGTCGGTGTCGGCCCAGGCCTTTTGGGCCTGACGCGAACGGCGGAAAGCCTCATCTACGTCTTCTTCGGAACCTACTCCAACCCATCCTAATTTTTCTTCGAATAGGGGGGAATGGACCGCTTGGTGCTCGCCTTTATCCAGCGAACCAGTGGAGTAGTTAGTGGTGAGATGTTGTAGCTCAGTCAGTAAATGCTGTGGCAAGGGCCGTTCTTGTAGACGGCGTGGTAAAGACATGTAATGCACGCTCCAGAAAGATCAATGAAAAGGTTCGTGAGCTAAAAAGCTCACGAACAATTGGGAAGCCGGTGTGTTTTAGAACGGGCAGCCGGCAGCACGGCGTGCGGCTACTGCATCATCGGAATCCGGCTTGTCGGTAGATTCCGCGGTGGCAGCAGAGTCCTTAGCCTGGGCGGCGTTGTAGCCTTGGATCTTCTTCGGCTCCTTGTACTTGCCCTCAATCATGCCGTTCTTGATCATCAAGGAACGACCAGGCTCCATGTAGCGCTTGTCCTCTGGGAGGTGGTCCATGATGAAGCGAACGGACTTGGCGATGCGGTCGAAGCGCTTTTGGTCGCGCTTGGTCCACTTCAGATCCAAGATGTCGCGGTACTTCTGCGGCAGGGTAGCCACAGTCAACCAGATGGCGCTGCGCATAATGGGCTTCCAGATAACCTTCCATACGGCCTCTGGAACGCCTTCCGGAGCCTTGACCGGCTCTACGCGTGCGGTGCGCAGTGCGAAGTCAACGGTCTGGTTGCGCTCGAGCACGGTGTCTGCCATGTCATCCATGTACTTGATCAAGTCATCGTAGTTATCAATGACCGGACGCTCAGACATGCCGTACTTGTCCCACCAAGTCACGCCCTCGCGAACGATCTGGTCGCGCTCTTCCTTGGTGAACGGAGTACCGAAGAGATCTTGGGCGTAGATAACGCGGTAGACGAAGGTAGCGTGTGCCCAGTAGTAGGTCTCTGGGTTCAGGGAGTGGTAACGCTCGCCATTTTGCAGCGTGCCCTTAATGGTGACGTGGTAGTCGCGGATACGCTCACCGATGTCCCCATCATCGTAGATGGACTGAATAATCTGCGGCGTAGAGCGCTGCAGACGGGCGAAAGGTTCGTCGAAGAACTTCGAGTGGTCCAAAAGGGACTGACCAATCGCAGGGTGCATATTCTGCAAAATGCCGGTGTAACCGCGCAGCAGCTGCAGGCGGTTATCCGAGCCCCACTTCCACAACAGGGAATCCGGGCCCAAAGGAGCGCGGCGCAGTTCGCGCTTTTCTTCCTTCTTGTCCTGAGCGTTTACTTCTTCTGCTCCGGACTGAGAGGAATCAATGTGGGTATTTTCTTCGTTTGCCTGTGCATTTTCGGGTTTCAGTGAGTTGGACAATTCGACCCTCCTTAGTCGATAAAATCTGATGGTTGTGTAGCGTAACACACACCGGTGCGCACCTATTACATGGCGCACAAATTTGGGGGTGCAACGATGTGCGCTGCGGGTTTAGTGGGGGATCGGAAGTTGACAACGGCAGGGGGTGCGATAATCTTCATTAAACATATGACCTGGGCTACACTGTTGCGGGCGTATTTAATTGCACCCCTATTTGTGTGACGTGTCTCAGGTAGTGTTAACGTGTGTTCAAGCTCATTTAATCAGTGGATTGCGTAGGTCCAATACTCATCGTCGGCTTGTGTACCTCTGGCCGCGGTAAAGAGTGGGCTGAAAATTCACCGTAGACGGGGGATGCCGCTAAAACAGGCTGCTACCCCGCCTTTTCAATTCCACAGAAAGGTTCCTTCATGGGCAGGATTAGTATTCCAAAGTTTGCAACCGCACTGGCTGCCGGGCTTGCGGCTTTTGGTGTAACAGGTTTTGCGGTAGCCCAAGGTGGCTTGACCGCTAATATCGCACTTTCAGGAACCTTCTTTAAGGTGAACATGAGCCACCTAGAGGGCGAAGGATTGTCGATCTTCGTTGATAGGGACAAGATGGGAGAGGAAACCATCCCGGCCGCGCGCTTGAAGTTTGAGCACGCCGTGGCTTCCAACTTGTGCCTGTCTGCCAATCTTCCTGATGTCCCAGGGATTGGCGAGACCACCTTCGCCCTCCGTGCGAATGGTGATGACAGTGTGGAGGTAGAAAACCTCTTGGTTGGTGCTACCGACATTAAGGGTCAGCTCGATCTGACGAACGCCAACGTGGGTGTCGACGCCAGCCAGGTCAATGACAAGGCAGATCCAGGTTCGTGGGGATTGTACGCGCAGAAGGTGACCCTGAGCGCGGATGATATTCGTACGACCTCGGTGGGAGCAGAAAGGCTCGCTGCCTCTGGTGTGAATGTGACGGTGAAGAGGGGAAGCAACAACAATGGCTGCTAAGTCTTCTGATGATGAGACTTTGCGCATGCCTGCGGTGACCGAAACCGATACCGATAACGGCGAAGCTGCACGCAGCGCCCAAGATTCCTCCCAGGAGTCGGCCGGAAATACCGCTGGTGAGGCCGCCGTTGGCACCGATCACGCTAGTGCTGCGGAGACGAAGGCCGAGGACACCGCTGATGCTGGTGCTGAAGCCACGGCCACGGCGGAAAGCGATGGAGAGAACACATCGCAGTCGGTAGCGGATGCGGTCAAAGGTGCTAATGAACCGCAGGATTCCGCAGCGAATAACAAGAATGACAAAGCCGTAACCAGAGTGGCCCCTAAAGAGAGCTGGTGGAAGCGGTTTAAACACTGGCGCAAGCGTCGTCCGTTCGCGGGTGGCTTGTTGCTTATCTTGTCCGGCATCGCCATCGCTGCGCCGGCCTATATTACTGTGCGCATTTCAGATCTTTTGGTCATGATTTCCACGGTGTCTGGCGTTTCGACGCTCCTTATTGGTGCGGCACTTATCATGTTCGGCCTAGGATCTTGGTTTAGGCAGGAGACATCGTCTTACCTGGGTGTTTTAGCCATCTTGGTAGCGATCGTCGCGCTTCCCACCACCAACCTGGGTGGCTTCGTTATAGGCAGCCTTTTGGGCATTATCGGTGGTGCGCTCGCATTTGCTTGGCAGCCACAGGATCGCCAGAAGTCTCCTAAGAAGCGCAAGAAGAAGAAAAAGTCCCAGGCCAAAGAACTGGCGGTTTCAGCATGAAGCTATTCAGGCTGAGCTCGCTACCGCGTCGTCGCTCCGCTCGTGTGGTAAAAGGTAGTGCGCTCGCAGTGCTCTGCGCTTTTACAGCGGTGTGTGCGGTGAACCAACCTGAGGAAACCCGTGCGCAGGAAGGCTTGGCCTTAGCGCAATCTGAACTCAGCACGGTGACTGCTGATAATGTCACCCTGACTGGAAACGTAAGCGCCTCGCTCATCACTGTGCCTACCGCACAAGGTGAACAACGAGCACTGAAACTCGTAGGTGATAAGTTGGCGGCGCGTAACCTCGCGTTGACCCTGCCCGCTGCTATGGGGCAAGGCAAGCTAACCACTGGTGATGTAGAAACCACCGTCACGGACGGGCCGGTCACCGTCCTGACCACTGGACTGCAGACAACGCCTGCAGTGGTGGATCACCCCACCATTCCGGTAAACGTCGATCTATCCAACGGCGATCTCAACGCGGTGCTTGATCAATTGGGCGTTCCTGACCCGCACGTGGTGCCCGATGCTCCTATCCCGAACGTTTTGATGGAGCACATTTCGCTGCAAGATGTCACCATGGAGCTGGTCAACCTGCAGGGCGCTAATTTGCACGCCCCGCAGGTCCAGCTCAACGTGCAGTAACCACGCAGCGGCTCCTTCCCTTAAGCCTCGTTGAACTGCGATTGGTGCAGGCGCCAATAAGCGCCTTGGGCGCGCAGCAGTTCTTCGTGCGAACCTTGCTCGACGATGCCCCCGTTTTCCATCACCAAGATCAGATCAGCATCCCGGATGGTGGATAGGCGGTGGGCGATGACGAAGGAGGTGCGCTCGGCGCGCAGGGCATTCATGGCCTCCTGGACAAGCACCTCGGTGCGGGTATCCACGGACGAGGTCGCCTCATCCAAGATGAGCAGCGCAGGCTGGGCCAAAAAGGCGCGAGCAATGGTAATCAACTGGCGCTCACCGGCGGAGATGGCGCCGCCATCTTGGTCGATAACGGTGTCATAGCCCTCCGGTAGGGAGTGCACGAAGCGATCGACGTAGGTGGCCTTGGCCGCGGCGATAACCTCATCGTCCGTGGCATCGAGCCGGCCGTAGCGGATATTGTCCATGATGGTGCCCTCAAAGAGGACGGCATCTTGTAGCACCATGCCCACCTGGGAGCGCAGGGCGGTGCGGGGCATGTGGGCGGTTTCGTGGCCATCGATAAGAATGCGGCCTGAATCGATGTCATAAAAGCGCATGAGCAGGTTGACCATGGTGGTCTTGCCCGCGCCGGTGGGCCCCACGATCGCCGCGGTTTGCCCCGGCTCCACGCGTAGGTTGAGCCCGGTAATAAGTTCCTTCTCCGGCGAATAGGAAAAGCCAACGTCCTGAAACTCTACGCGGCCGCGGGCGCGGCCTACTAGCTCATCGCTGGTAGCCTCCAGCGATTGCTCTTCCGCATCGAGGAATTCGAAGACGCGCTCCGCAGAGGCCACGCCGGATTGCACCTGTTGCATCATGCCGCCCAATTGGCCCAGCGGCTGGTTAAATTCGCGGGAGTACTGGATAAAGGCGGTGGCCTGGCCCAGGGTCATCTGCCCGTTGGCCACGCGCAGGCCGCCAAGCACAGCGATGGCCACATAAGACAGGTAGGACACGAACTGCATGATGGGCATCATGATGCCGGAGAGGAATTGCGCCAGTGCAGAGGAGCGGAAGAGCTTGTCATTGCGCTCATCAAATTGGCGCGTCATATCCTCCGTGCGGCCAAAGACGATGCCCAGATCGTGGCCGGAGAAGGACTCTTCCACTTGGCCATTGAGCTGGCCGGTAGCGCGCCACTGGGTTTTAAATTGGCGCTGCGAGCGCCCGCCAATGACCCCGATGATCAGCGCGGTTAGCGGCAGCGCCAAGAGTGCCACCAGGGCAAGTTGCCAAGAGATGCTAAACATCATCACGGTGATGCCCAGGATCATCAGGATGTTATAGAACAGCTGGGAAAGTGCCTGCTGGAGGGCCTGTTGCACATTGTCGATGTCATTGGTGGTGCGCGAGAGGATATCGCCGCGCTGGTGGGAATCGAAGTAATTTAACGGCAGGGCATGCACCTTGGCCTCCACGCGCTTGCGCAGCTCGTAGACCGTGTCGATGGTCAGGCGGTTTAAGATGAGCCCCTGCCAGAGTTCGAAGGCGGCAGAGACGATGTACATCGCGATCACCGCGATGATAAGCGTACCCAAGCGGGTAAAGTCGATGCCCTCGCCGGGAGTGAAATCCATGCCGGAGGCCATATCGGCCACCTGATCCTGGCCCTGGGCGCGCATACCGTCGATGGCCTGCTGCGCCGAGATGCCAGATGACAGCTCGCGGGAGATGACGCCAGAAAAGATGACGTCCATGGCATCGCCCAAGATTTTAGGGGCAAAGACCGCGAGGAAAACACAGACTACGTCCATCGCCGCCACTACCGCTAGCATGCGCTTATAGGGCATGAGTAGCAGCAGTAAGCGCTTGGCAGAAGGCCAAAAATTCTTGGCCTGACGCGGTGCGGAACCGGACCATTCATCGGCGGCGACCTTGGCCTCAAGCTCCTGGAGCTCGGCGTCCTCAGCGGAGGAGTTGTGTGTGGTGTCCTTGGCCATTAGTGCTCTCCTCCAGCTACTCCAGCGGTTTCTTGGGATTCAACGATTTCCTGGTACACCTCTGAGGATTTCAGTAGCTCAGTGTGGGTGCCGCGGGCGACGATGCGCCCTTTATCGATGACCAAAATCTGATCGGCATCCTGGATGGAGGCCACGCGCTGGGCCACGATGATGGTGGTGACGGCCTCGCCGCGCTGAGTAAAGGACTGGTGCATGGCGGCGCGCACATTGGCATCCGTGACCACATCCAGCGCGGAGAAGGAATCATCAAAGAGGTAAATGCGCGGCTGGGCCACGAGCATGCGGGCAATGGATAGGCGCTGGCGCTGCCCGCCCGATACATTGGTGCCGCCCTGTGCAATGGGCATGTCCAGGTCATCGACGAAGTCCGCCTGCGCCACGCGCAGCGCCTCCCATAATTGATCGTCGGTGGCCTCGGGGCGGCCCAAGCGCAGGTTGGAGGCCACCGTGCCGCTAAACAAGTAGGCCTTTTGCGGCACCAGCGAGACACGGCTGACGATGTCCGGGCGGGAGAGGGAGGTGGTAGGGGTGGCATCGATAAGCACCTCGCCCTCGCTCGGGACGTAGAGGCGCGGGATGAGGGACAGCAGCGTGGTCTTGCCCGCGCCGGTAGAACCGATGATCGCGGTGGTGGTGCCGGGAGTGGCGGTAAAGGAAACATCCTCTAGCACCGGGGCATCCGCGCCGGCATAGGAGAAGCTGACATTGCGAAACTCTACGGTGCCGGACATGGTTTCCGGGGTGACGGTATCTTTCGGCGGGGTAATGGACGGCTCGTGGCTTAAAACCCCGGTGATGCGGCGGGCACACACAAGGGCGCGCGGGAGCATCATCGCCATAAACGTGCCCATCATGACGGCGGCGAGGATTTGCAGCAGGTATTGCAGGAAGGCGGTGAGCCCGCCGACATCGACAAGCCCGGCATCCACGCGTTGGCCGCCAAACCACAGCACTGCGCCCGTGGCCACGTTCAAGATGACGGTGATAAGCGGGAACATGAGAACAAAAAGCTGGCCGATTTTCAGCGAAAGCTGGGTAATGTCCTTATTGGCCTTGGTAAAACGCTCAGTTTCATAGGCCTCGCGCACAAAGGCGCGCACGACGCGGATGCCGGTGATTTGCTCGCGCAGGGTGCCGTTGATGGTGTCCAGCTTGTCCTGCATGGAACGAAAAAGCGGCATGAGCCGCGCGATGAGGACGGAGATGGTGCCGAGCAGCACCGCGACAGAAACCCACACCAACCAGGACAGTCCGGCGTCCTCGCGAATGGCCATGATGATGCCGCCGATGGACATAATGGGCGCTGTGACCATGAAGTTCAGCATCATCATGTAGACCATCTGCACCTGCTGCACGTCATTGGTGCCGCGGGTAATAAGGGTGGGCGTGCCGAACTCGCTCATATCTTCCGCGGAAAACGTGGTGACCTTGCGGAAGACCTCGCTGCGCAGGTCCCGGCCCACGCCCATGGCCGTGCGGCTGCCGCACCACACCGCGCCGATGGCGGTAATGACCTGGACAAAGGCTACGATGAGCATGATTGCGCCGGTGTCCCAGATATAGTCGATATCGCCCTTGGACACGCCCTCATCGATGATCTTGGCGTTCAAGGACGGCAGATACAGGGTGGCCGCGGTGGACAGCGCCTGCAGGATAAGTACCGCTAGGACATAGGGCGTATAGGGTGCCGAGCGGGTAAAGAGGATTCGGACCAGATCCATAAACCTGCGCTTCTTTCGAGGGAGAATAGGGATTAACCTGCAAGCATATCTGGTCGGCGCAGATGGGGCGAACGGTATTTATATTTAGGCACCTGACCTCGTAGCCGAACCTAGACCAAGACGTGCGCCAATTGTGCCCTGGCGATGACGCTGGCCCAGTCCTCAAAATCCGTAATTGGCGTGCACAGCCCCTCCCACGTGGTAACGGGAATGCCGCGGGCCTTTAATTCCATGACGATGAGCTCGCGGTCCCCGTGGGTGGCCAGCTGGTGGACCTCGTTATGGGTGATATCGCCGTCTACTCCCACGCGTACGTTTCCCAGTAGGCGCAGCCGCGGGGTCGTACCCGGTGCACACTCGTGCGGCACGGCCTCATCGACCACGCCGGCAAGCCCCGCGAAGCGGCGAAGTAGACCGAACGGTGCAGTTTTTTCTGAGATGAGGTCTACGCACATGCCGGCGCTTAGGAGTCTTTCCACGGTGGATAGGGCGGCAGGACCTTTTCCAATGATGGCGACACGCTGCATAAAAGTTCCTCCTCGGGCAAGTCTGGTCGGCCCGCAATAGACTACATTGTCTATAAAGTTAGGTCGGCTTGGTCTAGAAATAAAACATTTTATTCTCCCTTTCTGCCAAGCTCAGCGCCGTTTCCAGAAAAACGTGCTGCGTGAGCTACCGGGGTTGCCTAGTGTGTGAGCTCATGAACCCAACGACGAACCTGCTGGATGGTGGACACTCCTTCCGCGATCCCCATATCTCGCCCGAAGGCACGCGCGATACCGCGCCGCTTTCCACCGAGGTGGCCGCGCGCAATGAACAGCTAGTGGACACGTGGGCGGACAAGCTCTACGCCGAATCCGCAGACAACATCACCGAGTGGGCCGCCGAGCATGCCCCTGGCCAGCTTGCCGTCACCATGTCCATGGAAAATACCGTGCTGGCAGAGCTCTCCCATCGTGCCGGGCTCGCTGCTGACCTGCTTTTTATCGATACCGGCTGGCACTTCCCGGAGACCCTCCAGGTGGCCGAAGAGGTGGACAAGCGATACCCGGATCTCCCCCTAGTCCGCGTGCTGCCGCTGCTTAGCCCGGAAGAACAAGACGAGGTGTACGGCCCTCGCCTGTACGCGCGCGATACCGCCGCCTATAACCGCATGCGCAAGGTCGAGCCACTGAACATGGCCATGGATCCTTATGCAGGGTGGGTCACGGGCCTGCGCCGGGCCGATTCTGAGCACCGCGCCCACGCCCCAGCGCTCAGCCTGGACCGCACCGGGCGGTTAAAGATTTCGCCGATCATTACCTGGGACTTGGACGATACCGATAAATACATCGCAGATAATGACCTCATCATCCACCCGCTGACCCTGCAGGGATACCGGTCCATCGGCGATGCGCCGTTGACCTTCCCAGTCGGCGACGGTGAGGACGCCCGCTCCGGGCGAGTATTTGCAGATGGCAAGACAGAATGCGGGTTACACGAATAATGAGCACACTTTCCCCACACCTACAAGATTTAGAAAATGAATCCATCCACATCCTGCGCGAGGTGGCCGGGCAATTCGACAAGGTAGGCATCCTCTTTTCCGGTGGCAAGGACTCCGTCGTCGTCTTCGAGCTAGCCCGCCGCGCCTTCGCCCCGGCCACGGTGCCTTTTGAATTGCTCCACGTGGATACCGGCCATAACTTTCCCGAGGTCATCAAATTCCGCGATGACCTGGTCGCGGAATCCGGTGCCCGCCTCCACGTCGCTCACGTCCAAGACTGGATCGATAGCGGCGAGCTGCAGGAACGGCCCGATGGAACGCGCAACCCGCTGCAGTCGGTGCCGCTGGTAGAGACCATCGCCAAGCGCGAGTACGACGCCGTGCTGGGCGGGGCCCGCCGCGATGAGGAACGCGCCCGAGCCAAGGAACGCATCTTTTCCATCCGCGACTCCTTTGGCGGGTGGGACCCTCGCCGCCAGCGCCCCGAGCTATGGGATCTATACAACGGCGGCAAGATGGCCGGCGAAAACGTCCGCGTCTTTCCCATCTCCAACTGGACCGAATCCGATATTTGGGAATACATCGGCGCGCGCGATTTAAAGCTGCCTCCCATTTATTATTCCCACCAGCGCGAGGTATTCAAGCGCAATGGCATGTGGCTAGCGCCTGGTGAATGGGGCGGCCCCGCAGAGGGGGAGGAGCTGGAAACCCGCACCGTGCGCTACCGCACTGTGGGCGATATGTCCTGTACCGGCGCCGTGGAATCTACCGCATCGACCCCGGACGAGGTGCTCGCGGAGATCTCCATTTCCACCCTTTCCGAGCGCGGCGCCACCCGCGCCGATGACAAACTTTCCGAGTCCGCCATGGAGGACCGCAAGAAGGAAGGCTACTTCTGATGACCACGACCCTCGCGCCGAATGTCGGCGCCCTCAAACAGCGCGATACCCTGCGCTTATGCACCGCCGGCTCCGTTGATGACGGCAAATCCACCTTCGTCGGCCGCCTGCTCTATGACACCAAGTCCGTGCTCGCGGACCAGGTCGAGTCCATGGAGCGTTCCTCCTCCGATCGCGGCTTCGACGGCATGGACCTATCCCTGCTTGTCGATGGCCTGCGTGCCGAGCGCGAGCAAGGTATTACCATCGACGTGGCCTACCGCTACTTCGCCACCGATAAGCGCACCTTCATCCTCGCCGATACCCCCGGCCACGTGCAGTACACCCGCAATACGGTCACCGGCATGTCCACCTCGCAGGTGGTGGTGCTGCTTATCGATGCCCGGCACGGCGTCGTCGAACAAACCCGCCGCCACCTCAACGTGGCCGCGCTCTTGGGCGTGCGCCACGTCGTCCTCGTGGTCAACAAGATCGACCTCGTGGACTACGACGAGCAGGTCTTCCGCGATATCGAAGCCGAATTCCATAAGATTGCGCAGCGCCTGGACATTACCGATACCACCGTCGTGCCCATTTCCGCGCTCAAGGGCGATAACGTGGTCGAGCGCTCTACCACCATGGACTGGTACACCGGCCCCACCGTCCTTGAGGTGCTCGAGACCATCCCCGTCGCCACCGGCCGCGCCGATGAGCTGGACTTTCGCTTTCCCATCCAGTACGTCATTCGCGAGCACGCTACCGATTACCGCGGCTACGCCGGCCGCGTGAAGGCTGGGTCCATCTCCGTGGGCGATACGGTGCACCTGCCCGAAGGCCGCACCAGCACCGTCACCCAGATCGACACTGCCGATGGCCCCGCCGACACCGCCGCTACCGGTGACTCCGTCACGCTCCTGCTTGCCGACGATGTCGATCTCGCCCGCGGCGATCTCCTCGCCGGACCCCAACGCCCCGCGGCCACCCGCGAATTCGACGCCATCGTTGTGGGCCTGACCGAAAAGGACATTAAGCCCGGCCAGATGCTTAAGCTGCGCTACGGCTCTTCCCTGATTAAGGCCCGCGTCTCCGCCGTCACCCGCACCCTGGATCTCGATGGCGTTTCCGATGTGGAAGATCCCGAGTCCGTCGCCATGAACGATATCGCCCACACCACCATCCAGACCCAGGCCGAACTGCCCGTGGAGGACTACGCCGCCCGCGGCGCCGTGGGAAACTTCCTGCTCATTGATCAATCCTCCGGCAATACCCTGGCCGCCGGCTTCGTAGGTCACCGTTTGCGCTAAGGCTCGTGTACCAAGCGCACAAACGTCTACAGCAACCGCGATTCGCTCGATGCTAGGGTGATTCCGAGAAGAACGCGGTAGCTGTAGACATTTGTAGTGCGCACTTCATGAAGGCATCGCCGAAAAGGCAGAAGCCCCTTTTAACAGGGATCGCTGAAGTCTGCGTTGTTATTTAGGGATCGGGCGTTGCCGCCGTACGTCGCCTTGAGCTCGCAGACTTTGTCCACGCTGTGGCCGGCGTCGAAGTAGATCGCATATGCTGTGCCGCCGTCGACTTGGCCGCGGAGAGAACTACAGGCATTACCGGAAAGAATCTTAGAACCCGGGTATTTGTTTTGTACGCGTTGCGTCTCTGCTGACGGATCTTCGCCCAACGGAATGATGGCAGACTCGACGATCATGATGTAGCGGCCATCGCATTGATCATTCCCAGTGGATTGATCGGAGCGGATCTGAGTTTCCGTTGTCGTCTTTGTCGCAGGTCCAGGTTTCTCTGCCGCCGCGTCCTCATCCTCGTTTTCTTCTTGAGACGTGGTGACAGGGACAAAGGCGTCGAGGTCAGTGGAATCAGCCGAATCGCTGTTATTCGTGAGCGCCCACGTGACACCGGCAGTGATTGCGATGATGGCAATGATGGCGAGGACGATCATCGCCAAGCGTGCGGCCTTGCCACTTTTCCCAGCATTACCTGTCGAATCTCCGGTGGGGGAAGAGGAATTCCACGATTGGTGCTGAGAGGGATCCGGCTGACTCAAAGAATTATTAGCCAACGAAGGAGCTCCTTTGCATGCTTTGGTTGGAGGATGAAGTAGAAAACTTGATGAGAATTAATTAAGTCGCGCCATACTATATCCATCTGCTGTGCATGAATTCATCTTGGTCGAAGAGGTGCAGCGCGATTTTCAGTGCCTTAGGGCCAACTAAGAAGTTGGACTTTTGTACGGTGGGTGTGTCCTAGTAACTAGGCAGGTTGTCACTAGCATGGCTCGATTTTCTCGATAAGATCTTCTGGCACATTTTCTTCCTCCAAAGTGCTGCGGGTATAGCATGCAATTTCCGCTGGATGGATCATGCCATCCGGGCGCAGCCTATCCCAGCCGTTGCCACTCCACTGGAAGAGCGAGAAATGCGAGGTGCCAGATTCGGCCACATAAAGCCAGCTGTCATCGCAATGTAACTGGATGGGCCGATGGAGTTGGCCAATTGCTTCCCCGTAGTAACTGCCACATTTTTCTTCCGTGGATATGTTCTTTTCTTTCGATTCTTCCTTCGTGGAAGCCCCCTCTTCCTGCTTTTGAGGCGCTGGGTCGTCCGCGGTGGCGGTGGATTCATCTTCCTCCGGACCGGGCGCATTCTTAGCGGAAGATTCTTGTAAATCAGAAAATGCAGGCTCCGCAGCCTCATTGGTAGAGCTTGCCGGTCTATTAAAGGAAAAGGTCACTCCCGCCACCAAGGCAATAACAGCGATGATAGCGATGGTGATCATCACGATTCGCTTGCCTTTACTTTTTTCGGTGCCTTCCTGGGCCTTGGCGCGCGGCCCAGCGTCCGGCGACGAGCCTGCTTTTGCGGCGGGGGATGATTCTGGTTGCTGCGAAGGGTTGTTCTTGCTCACGAGAGGTTCCTTAGACTAAAGCGCAGCTTCAAGCTAGAGATATGAATGGGTGTACGGAAAAGACTGTCCTTAAACCATAGCTGGGACATTGGGGGCTTGTCGCTCGAATTCTAGAACTCGGGCGCAGCCGAAAACAGTGCTGCCAACGGTGCGGAAGGAAAAGCATCTGTGCAGGCGAGTCCATCGACCACGTGGGGTGCAGGTATTGTCGCAGGCATGGAAAATTTATCTGGACGAACACTATTCGTCGCCGCTGTGGACGCCGAAGCTGCGCACATTCCAGACGGTGAAGCGCTGCTCATTACAGGTATCGGCACGGTTCCAGCCGCGATTTCCCTGACCGAGGTACTGGCAGAGGCCCGCGCTAACGATGCATTGCCCGAGCGCGTGGTCAATATCGGTACAGCAGGCGCGCTTGTCGATGGCATGGATGGCGTCTTCGAGATCAATAAAGTAACCAAACACGATTTCAAGCTAGAAGTGCTTACCGATATCAGCCGTTACCTCCTGCCAGAATTCATTGAGCTGGAGACCTCCGGCGAGCTTCCGGCACGCGGGCTGGCCACCGGTGACATGTTTGTCTCTACTACCGCAATGCGCAATGAGCTGGTGAAAAAATCCCAGCTGTGCGATATGGAGGGCTATTCTATTGCCGCTACCTGCCAGCGCTTTGGTGTGCCTTGCACGCTATTGAAGCAGGTCTCTGATTCCGCTAATGAGGAATCGATGGGCACCTGGGCTGGCGTCTTGGACCGCAGCGCCCGCCAGTTGGCCGCCGCCGCAGCCGATTTAGGCTTCTTGCGCTAAAAGGTACCACCATTGCCTTCCTCGCCGTTTCGCACGGCGGAGGAAGGGCGGGGGAAGGGCGGATTCTTTAAGTCAGCGGGCTCATGGCTGCGAAAAGCTGTTTTACCTTTTTGCGAGGAGACTCTTCGAGGGGGCTCTCGCTGTCGCCTTCTTCGCCGGTGCGCTTGGTCTCAGGGTCTGTATTGTCCGCGTCCTCAGCTTCGTCGTCTTTGGACGTGGACTTGGAACCGGTGACGATGTCAATGTCATCGGGGGAGACCTCACCGGCGCGCAGGGCGGCCATCTCTGCGTGGTAGCGCAGGACAACGGTAATGGTGGCGGCGACTGGCACGGCGAGGAAAGCACCGACGATGCCGGCCAGGGTGGAGCCCACGGTGATGGAGAGCAAGACGATGGCCGCGTGCAGGCCCATGGCCTTGGATTGCAGGATGGGCTGGAGGACGTTGCTTTCTACCTGCTGGACAATGATGATGAGCGCCAGTGCGAGCAGCGCATTGGTCAGGCCGTTGGATACCAAGGCGATAATGACGGCTAAGGCGCCAGCGGTGACGGCACCGATGATGGGGATAAAGCCCGCGAAGAAGGTGATGACGGCGATGGCCAGTGCCAGTGGGACCTGGAGAACCCAGAGGCCGAGGCCGATAAAGACGGCATCGACAAGCGCGACTAGGGCTTGGGCCTGAATGAAGCCAGACAGCGTCTTCCACACGCGGGAGGTAAGTTCCGTGATGTGCCAGGCGGCGGAGTTACCGGTGTATTTGCGCAACCAGGGCAGGAACCTATCGCCGTCTTTAATGATGAAGAAGGTGATAAAGAGCATGATAACGGTGGCTACCGCAATGGAGCTGGCCATGGAGAAACCGGAAAGCACGCCGGTGGCGATGGTGGAGGCCTGGCCCTTGGCAAAGGACACGATGTCCTCGAGGACCGATTGCAGTTGGTCCACCTCAATATCCAGCGGGGAATCATTGACCATCTTGGTCAGCTGCATAATGCCGGCTTCGGCCTCATTAATAAGCACCTTGGACTGTGCGGTGACCATGGGCGCCATGGCAGCAAAGATGCCACCGAAAATAACCACCAAGCCCAAAAGCGTCGTGACCGCTGCCAGCGTGCGGGGAAAGCCCTTGGAGCGCAGCCAGGCGCTGACCGGATAAAGCACCGTCGAGACCAAGATGGCGAGGATAACCGGCAGCAGGCCCACCCAAATAAAGCGCAGCAGGAAACCCGCTAGCCCCAATCCTGCGACGATGAGGATAAAGCACACCGAAATCTTGGCCATGCTGCGGAAGTCCTTGGCCAGCACGGCGGACTTATTATCGCGATTGGCGGGATCGGCGGTGGCTACCTCCGCGCCGAACTGGGACTCATCGGGGGAGACTAGCGGCGCGGCATAGGGGTTCTTCGCATCGGCTTTGCGGTTGACGGAGTTTTGCTCGAGCGCCGACGGGTACTGCGCGCGCTGCGCCGCGTCCTGGCCCGGGTGCTGCCCGGCACCGTTAGGGGAGTGGTTATCTGGCGTAGTCATTCATCTACTATGCCACACCAAACCACCTAGAGATAGCGCCGGAAAAGCAGAGTAAAGGGCAGCGCCCCACCCAACTCCCAGCAGAAAGGGGAGAAGGTGGGGCGCTTAGTCCCTCGGTGCCGTAACGGGCGGCAAGCGGCGTATTAGTCGCGCAGGTTGCCCACGTTGCGGATGATGCCGAAGCGGTGCATGGTCACGGAGACTGCCTGCTCGAGGAGGTAAGGCATGAGCTCACGGCGGCCATCGGCAAGCACGGGCTGGTCCAGCACCACGGAGTTGGAACGCACCGCTGCCTCGTAGACGGAATCCGGCACGGTGCCCAGGGCACGCACGCGGGAGGACTCGTCATTGGCCACGGCGGCGGCGAAGGAACCATCAGAAATGGACTTCACATCGAAGCCGAGCTCCTGCAGCTGGGCGGCAACCTCTGGGGCAGCGGAGATTTCCGTCTCGGTGCCGGTGATGCCGGAGGCAAGTACCTGGCGGGCGACATCGCGCAGCTTGTAGTCCTCGCCCACGCGGATGCGCAGCTTGGTGAGCAGCGGGCGGTAGCGGAAGCGGTTGGCCTCAGAAACCAGCGCGGTGCGGTCGTGGGTGCGGCCGAATTCCTCGAGCCATGCAATCCGGTCCAGCTCGGCGGAGCGCCAGAGCCATTCCAGATCGTCCTTGCTGAGCTCATCAGAAAGCTCATCGCGCAGGCGCTGCAGAATCTTTACGCTGGCTGGGGCGATATCCACGTCGCGCGGCTTGAGCTCGCCATCGGTCCAAGTACCCATTTGGGCCACATAGTTCGGGCCGCCGGCCTTCGCACCTGGGCCCATGACGGACTTCTTCCAGCCGCCGAAGGACTGGCGCTGGACAATCGCGCCGGTAATGCCGCGGTTGACGTAGGCGTTGCCCACCTCAACGTTGTCGATCCAGTACTCGATTTCCTTGTCATCCAGGGAGTGGATGCCGCCGGTCAGGCCATAGCCGGTGCTGTTTTGCCAAGCGATGGCCTCTTCCAAGGTATCGGCGTACATGATGCCGAGGATGGGGCCGAAGCACTCATTCTTGTGGTACCAGGAGCCCGGCTGGACATTATCGCGAATGCCCGGGGACCACAGGGTGCCTTCTTCGTTGAGCTTTTCCGGCTTCAGCAGCCACTTCTCGCCCGGCTCCAGCTGGGTCAGGCCGCGCAGCAGCTTCTCGCTCGGCTTTTCCGCCAGGCCATTCATCGTGGTGGTGATGTCATAGCCCGGGCCAGGCTTCAGGGTCTTGACGGAATCCAGGAGCTGCTCGCGCAGACGCTTGGACTTGCCCGCAGCGCCGACGAAAATCACCAGCGAGGCGGCCGAACACTTCTGGCCGGAGTGGCCGAAGGCGGAGTTGTACAGGTCCTGGATGGCCAGGTCCGGGTCGGCGGCTGGGGTGATGA
Organism: Corynebacterium sp. MSK073; assembly: GCF_030232085.1. Classification (NCBI taxonomy): domain Bacteria; kingdom Bacillati; phylum Actinomycetota; class Actinomycetes; order Mycobacteriales; family Corynebacteriaceae; genus Corynebacterium; species Corynebacterium sp. MSK073. The sequence continues at coordinate 72,067 of NZ_JASPIY010000002.1, forward strand.
CCAGCGCGTTCTTACCGGAGGTCTCTGCCATCAGGTTCATCTTGGGCTTCCAGGAGCGGAAGAGCGCGCCGGTATCGGACGCACCGGTCAAAATGATGTTGTCCACGTCATCGTGGGAGAGCAGGGCCTTGCCGGCATCGCCTTCATCAGTAAGCACCAGCTGCACCAGATCCGGGTCCAGGCCTTCTGCTTCGAGTGCGGTGCGGAAGGCCTCAACCACCATCTTGCCGCAGTGGACCACCTGGGGAGCAGGCTTGACGATGACCGCCGAGCCCGCCGCCAAGGAGGCCGCAATGCCGCCGGTAGGAATGGCGATGGGGAAGTTCCACGGTGGGGTCACCACGGTGACGGTGTGCGGGTGGAACTCGGAGTGTGCCTCTTCCAAGAAGCGGGCGGACTGGCCGTAGTAGGTGCAGAAGTCAATGGCTTCCGAGACCTCCGGGTCGGTCTGGGTGACCGTCTTATTTGCCTCGTAGGCTGCCACTGAGATGAAGTCCCCGCGCTTGGCTGCCAGCTGATCCGCGACGGCGTCCAGGGCTGCGGCGCGCTCTGCGGCGGGGCGCTTGCCCCATTCGGTGCCCAATTCCTTGGCGCGGGCGACGTAGCTTTCAACAGCCGATGGGTCGGTGACCTCTTGGACGCCGTGCTCACCGGGGTCATTTGCAAGCGCACGCTTGGCCCAGGTGCGGTTCGGGGTAATTGCCGGGTCCGTATCAGGCTCGTTCCTGAAGCGCCCGGAATCCGGTGCCTGGCGCCCGGAATCCTCGAGGCGGTTCTGGGTGCGGCGCGATCCAGCGAAGGTATCCCAGCGCTTGGCAACTGCCTTGCGGAAGGTCTCTTCCTGGCTTGCCAGTGGCTCCTCGCCCGGGGCGAAGAGGGCGTAAAGGAAGTTCTGCGGCGCGGAGTTTTCCTCCAAGCGGCGCACCAGGTAGGATACGGCGACGTCGAAATCATCCGCGTGCACCACGGGGGTGTAGAGGATCTGGCGGCCCTCGTAGACCTTGCGCACCGCTGCCTGCTGTGCCGGGGACATGCCCTGCAGCATCTCAGAATCCAGCATGTGCAGCACGCCGCGCTTTACGCCCAGCTCGTAGGCCATGGCGGCGGTGTACAGGTTGTGGCTGGCCACGCCGATGCGGATGCAGTCCGCGAATTCCTCCTGCAGGATGTAATCCAGCAGGCGGTAGTAGTTAGCGTCTACGTCCAGCTTGTTGGTGTAGGTAGCCAACGGCCAGTCGTGGACCTCGCTTTTTGCGGTCTCCATAGATAGATTGGCGCCCTTTACAATGCGCACCTTGACCTTGGCGCCGCCCTCTGCCACGCGCTGCTTGGCAAATTCCGCGATGTCCTGGAGGGCATCGAAGGTATCGGGCAGGTAAGCCTGCAACACGATGCCGGATTCCAGGTTCTTGAACTCCGGCTCGCTCAAAAGACTCTTGAAAAGGCGCAGCGTCAGGTGGAGGTCGTGGTATTCCTCCATGTCCATGTTGATAAAGACCTGTGGGTTGCGGCGTGCGGCCTCCTGGTAGAGCGGGCGCAGGCGGTCCTTCAATCGCTCTACGGAACTGCCGATGTCCCAGTTGTTCAGCTGCGCCACCATCGAGGACGCCTTGACGGATACGTAGGTCACGCGCGGGTTTTTGATGAGGTCCAGCGTGCGGCGCGCGCGGGACTGTGCTTCCTCTTCACCAAGGACGGCCTCACCCAGGAGGTTGAGGTTCAATTGTTCGCCGGAAGCGGCGGCCTTTTCCAGGGTGTCATTGAGTGCATCCGATTCCGCGTCCAGCACCAAGTGGCCAACCATCTTGCGCATGTACAGGCGCGCTACCGGCATAACCAGGTTAGGCAGGATCGGGCCGAAGAAACCGCCGGCACCGACGAGCGCGCCATTGATGCTGCCCAAGAAGGAAGGATCGTACTGGGAAGAAATGTCCTTCAGCGCCTTGGCTGCAACCTTGTCATCCTTTGGGCGCATGACGCGGTCAACGAAGTCCATGGTGAACTTCACGCCATTGTCATCGCGCAACAGCTCCGCGAGCTGCTCGGTGGCCTTGTCCTTTTCATCCGCGGTCGAATCGAGCCAGCCTTGTGCGCGCTAAATGGCGGCAGGCAGTACGGCCTCAACATCATCAGATAGTGGCGTGCGGGTGTATGCGGGAGAAGTCATGTGAAATTCAACCTCTTTTTCGAAACGTGTACTTCCAGGTTGGTGGCCAACCCACACCGCGGTGTGGCCTTTGTTCTGTGACTTTTAGCGCCGGGGGCAGAAAGTGGCTGGTAAGTCTATGAAAGTTAGAAAGCATGCGGCGATTAGGTCTCCGCATACCTGGCAATGAGTGGAACACGCGGGTTGCGCGCGCCGCTGCTCGGTGGTTTAAACCAAGCGAATCAGCAAGCCATAGTGCTACCGGTAGTGAGGACCGGGGGCCTGTCGCTATGGCGGCGGACGCGTGCCAAGTTGGTGTTCAACACTCACCTGCTTTCTACACTATGGCGATGTGGAGCTAGGGGGGGAGGCAGGAATGAAAGCCCAGTAGTGGTTTCCTATACCGGTCCTAGCAAGGGCATCACCGGCCGAATGACGCCGAATGATGCGCGGGAAATGCTATGTAGTTGTGTGTGAAATCAATTATAGGGTTGTCGATATAGTGATGCTAGTCTCGGTAGCAAAATCGGCAGTGGGGGTATAAAGGTAAAAAAGAAAACCCCAGCATGTGGGGTTTTAAGGGGGGTGGGGCCACGATTAGGGGTGAGAGCCATTCACGCCTATACAGCTATTTGCCGTACCCCGCTTTTAGTGCCTTGACCGCTAGTTCGAGACGAGACTTGGCGTGAAATTCGGTTAACAGGCTAGAAACATATTTCTTTACCGTTCCCGGAGCATAGTGAGTGCTTTTTGCGATCTCTTCGTTGGATTTTCCCTCGCATACTAAATCGAGAATCTGAGCTTGAGCAGGCGAAATATGGTGCTCAGAGGCGGAAACCGCAGACGTAGATTGAGTATCGTTTTCGCTCCAGCCAGGCATTTGTTGGAATAAGCGCGTTAAAGGTTGGGGAGCCACGACCGTGCCGCCGCGGACGGCCTCGCGCACCGTGTCCAAAATATAGGCCGGCTTCGAGCTTTTTAGGATATAGGCTGCCGCCTTATTGGACAGGACTTCCCTTAGGGTGTCGTCATTATCCATTGCGGTCATAGCAATGAATACCGGTGGATTAGGCAGCTCATTAAGCTCGCGCAGCAATGCTGTGCCGTCCATCTCCGGCATATGAATATCCGCGATGACGGCATCGACATCGTGTTGTTCTAGCTGCTGTAATGCGGCTTTCCCATTTTCTGCGACGGCGCTGATTTCCATATCTTCGGCCGCAGCGAAATAGTGGCCGAGTGCCTCGATGACTAGTGGATCATCATCGACTAGGAGCAGCGAAGTTTTTACTTGAAGCACCATGGGGCTGGGCAGCCGAAGACGAGCTCTGCCGAGGACTCGTACTTATTGTTTTGCGGAAGATCGCCGGGGGTGAGGTCTGCGCCAAAGAGAGAGGCGGACAGCATGAGGGGCGCGAGAAAGCTAGCGAGGGCAGCCTGCATTGCACGACTCCTTTATATAAAAACCGGATTTATAAGAAACATACGTAAGTGTAGTAAAGGAATGGTGGCGCTGCCAGCGAAGGTGGCTGAACTAACGTTCTTCATGCGCAGACGGGGGCAGCGCGAGCGTGAGCTCCCAGTATTCATCGACACGACCTGCCTCCAGCCGAGCATCGATAGTTGCCGCAAGGCGCGTCATCGAATTAATTCCTATGCCGGAGGAAGTCTCCGGCGTGGTGCTCGTTGGCTTGGCAATAGGGTTGCGGATAGTAAGAATCGTCCATCCCAAATGTGGTTGGGCCGATACGGTAATTTCCGCCCCAGGTGGCGAGTACTTGACGGCGTTGAGGCAAGCCTCCCTGGTGATGGCTACGACCGAGTCAAGAACAGAAGGAGAAAACTGGGGGCAAAAATCTTCTCCGCTTACCTTAATGATTGGCGTGCGGTTGAGCTTTGATAGCTGTTCTTCTTCCCAGGCCAGTACCTGTGCAAGGCTTGTAGGGCGTGGTGCTTGATTAAAACTGAATTCGTCGTTGATGCCGTCAATATTGGAACGCAAGACTTTGGTTAAAGTGCGTATTTCAGACATCGACGAGCGCATTGCATCGCTTAATTCATCGAGGCGGCGGCTGAGCCCCGGTGTGCTGGCATATTCCAAGCTGAGCGCTTCTAGCTGCATGGTATTGACGGTAAGGCTGGAAATTACTGAGTTATGCAGGGTTTCAGCTAGGTCGGACTGTCGGCGCTTGACATCGTTATTCCACTCCACCATGGCGGTTTTATAGCGCCGTGCGGAATGGGCGAGTGAGCTGCCGATGAAGGTGCTAATGACCAAGAAAATTCCCCAGACCAGTGCCGGTGTTGGATTGAGGACTGGCCGCAACGTACTAGGATCTACCAGTCCTACCAGCCAAAACACTACGCAGAGAAGAATCGACTGCCACTTGGTGCTGCGAAAAGCGAATACGGCAAGGAATACCGGGGCTAAGAAAACGGAACTGGCGTAGGGGATACCCACGGTAAGGATGGCAATAATCCAAATTGCCAGAAACCCCACTGCCATCGTCTTCGGGTATCGATAGGCAGATGTAGTGATGGCCGTCAAAATTAACCCGACGATTGCCGCTGAAAGTTGGTGTTTAGTTGGGGTGAGAAATGCGGCGAAAAGGGTAAGGGCCAAGCAAATGATGGCGATCAGCGCTGCGGTGCGCTGTAGGGTCATCGCCGCCCGAAGGCGGTGGCGAAATGGAAGTGGCGGGGTGAAAGTCACGGTGGAATGCGCCTCTTTGGGGCTCAGGCTGAATAGTTGTGAAAAAGCTTGTGGCGTCTCGCACCTAGCTTAAGGCCTGGAAGCGTGAAACCAGCAAATGAAAACAACTAAACCCCGCACCTTCCGGTGCGAGGTTTAAAACCTGCGTGGAAAAGTGCGGGGGTTTAGTCGGTCTTCATGAAGGAGTGTAAACGCGAAGGTTTACTTAAGCGTTAGCTGCGGTTTCGGTAGCAGCGTCAGCGTTGTCCTTGGAGGACAGGCCCTCGATTACGGAGGACAGGTCCACGGAGTCGGAGTTGGACTCGGAGGACAGCTCAGCAGCGCCCTTGATGGCCTTGAAGATTGCCTCGAAATCGAGGGAGGAGCTGAGGTTTACGAGGGTGTCGAGCATGGACGTTTCCTTTCGAATTGGCGGAGTGAAACTACAAATCAATCTCTCTCTGGGTAGCAACCAGTGGCTGCTGTGGTTTCCAGTATGTGCGAGTTAAATACGCCTGCCAAGCCTCTTTTGGATCCTTTGTGAGGTAACTTTTGGCCACCTTTTTACGGCCCTTTGGGGAGCTTTTGGGTGTGGAAGAGTTTGTTTTAAAAGGTAGTTCACTCCTGTTTGAAGCAGTAGGAGGGAGTGGAGTTTGAGGCTAAGAGCTGGGAAAATGGAACAATTTTTGAGGAGGGTTGAGCCGGCGGGAATAAGATTTGAGTGTGGGAGGTTATAAAGATTGAGTGACACAGGCTCAAGAATTTATGAACGAGTTTGCAACTTCTGTTAGAGTAGCGCTCGGACGCAACGAGAAGTTGAGTCACTCACAATCAACTTTATTAACTGCACTCGATAAAAAGGAGAATGAGTCATGGGACGCGCAGTAGGTATTGACCTTGGTACGACGAACTCCGTCGTTTCCGTACTGGAAGGTGGCGAGTCCACCGTTATCGCTAACTCCGAAGGCTCCCGCACCACGCCTTCCGTTGTAGCGTTTGCTAAGAACGGCGAAATCCTGGTTGGTCAGTCCGCCAAGAACCAGGCCGTGACCAACGTGGACCGCACCATCCGCTCCGTCAAGCGCCACATTGGTACTGACTGGACCGTCAACATTGATGACAAGGACTACACCTCCCAGGAGATTTCCGCTCGCACGCTGATGAAGCTGAAGCGCGATGCAGAGTCCTACTTGGGAGAGGATGTTACGGACGCCGTTATTACCGTCCCTGCATACTTCGAGGACGCACAGCGCCAGGCCACCAAGGAAGCCGGCCAGATTGCCGGCCTGAACGTCCTGCGCATCGTCAACGAGCCCACCGCGGCTGCACTTGCATACGGCCTGGAAAAGGGCGAGCAAGAGCAGACCATCCTGGTCTTTGACCTGGGTGGCGGCACCTTCGACGTGTCCCTGCTGGAAATCGGCGATGGCGTCGTTGAGGTTATGGCTACTGCAGGTGACAACACCTTGGGTGGCGATGACTGGGACCAGCGCATCGTTGACTGGCTGGTGGACCGCTTCAAGAGCTCCCAGGGCGTTGACCTGACCAAGGATAAGCGCGCCGTGCAGCGTCTGCGCGAGGCTGCAGAGAAGGCCAAGATTGAGCTGTCCTCCTCCCAGCAGGCCAACATCAACCTGCCTTACATCACCGTTGACTCCGACAAGAACCCACTGTTCTTGGACGAGACCCTGACCCGTACCGAGTTCCAGAAGATCACCCAGGATCTGCTGGACCGCACCAAGGCTCCATTCAACCAGGTCATCAAGGATGCTGACCTTTCCGTCGGCGATATCGACCACGTTGTGCTGGTCGGCGGTTCCACCCGTATGCCGGCCGTATCTGACCTGGTCAAGGAGCTGACCAGCAAGGAACCGAACAAGGGCGTTAACCCGGACGAGGTCGTTGCAGTAGGTGCTGCCCTCCAGGCAGGCGTGCTGCGCGGCGAGGTTAAGGACGTGCTGCTTCTCGATGTCACCCCGCTTTCCCTCGGCATTGAGACCAAGGGCGGCGTGATGACCAAGCTTATCGAGCGCAACACCACCATCCCGACCAAGAAGTCCGAGACCTTCACCACCGCAGAAGACAACCAGCCTTCCGTGCAGATTCAGGTCTTCCAGGGCGAGCGCGAGATGGCTACCGCCAACAAACTGCTGGGTTCCTTCGAGCTCGGCGGCATCGCACCGGCACCTCGCGGCGTGCCCCAGATTGAGGTCACCTTCGATATCGACGCCAACGGCATCGTCCACGTGACCGCCAAGGACAAGGGCACCGGCAAGGAAAACACCATCAAGATCCAGGAAGGCTCCGGCCTTTCGCAGGAAGAGATCGACCGCATGGTTAAGGACGCCGAGCAGCACGCTGAGGAAGACAAGAAGCGTCGCGAGGAGCAGGAGCTGCGCAATAACGCAGAGTCCACCTCCTACCAGACCCGCAAGTTCTTGGAGGATAACGAGGACAAGGTCTCTGAGGACACCAAGACCAAGGTCACCGAGGCTGCTGACGCCGTGGACGAGGCACTGAAGGGCGATGATCTCGATGCCATCAAGTCCGCAGTAGAGAAGCTGTCCACCGAATCCCAGGAGATGGGCAAGCAGATCTACGAGGCACAGGCTGCAGAGGGCGGCGCCGAGGGTGCTGGCGATGCCGGCGCCGCACAGGGCGACCCAAACGTGGTCGACGCTGAAGTTGTGGACGAAGACGAGAACTCCGACGACAACAAGGACGGCGACAAGTAATGACTCAGGACAGCGGAATGCCGCAAAACCCAGGCGACCCGGAAAACACGGATCCGGAGGCTACCTCGGCTGACCGCGCTGAGGCTGCCGCCGAAAAGGCCGAGGAAGCACAGGCTGCCAACGACGCACAGGCTGATGCCTCCGAAGAAGCCAAATTGGATCCCACCCTTGATGCTGACCTCGAAGACGCGCTGGCTGATGTCAACGCCGATGAGGTCGAGGCCGAGGAGGAGGGCGATGAGCTCACCTCCACCGGCGCTGCCACCAATGATGTGGAGGCGCAGTTGGCAGAACGCACGGAAGACCTGCAGCGTCTGAATGCGGAATACACCAACTACCGCCGCCGCACCGAGCGTGACCGCCAATCCGTTATCGAAACCGCGAAGGCAAAGGTCATTAGTGACTTGCTGCCGGTGCTCGATGACCTCGATTTGGCCAAGCAGCACGGTGACCTGGAGGGCCCGCTCAAGGCGGTTGCGGATAAGCTCCGCAAGGGCCTAGAGCAGCACAACCTCACCGCCTTTGGTGAAGAGGGCGAACCCTTCGACCCAGAGATGCACGAGGCCGTGCAGGATTTGTCCTCCGGCGATGAGCAGGTGCTCGGCACCGTGCTGCGCCAGGGCTACCGCGTAGGCGAGAGGCTGGTGCGCAACGCGCTGGTCATCATCGCGGACCCCGGTGAGGATTCCGGCAGTTCGGAAGGCACCGAACAAGCCGATTAATCCGGGAAAAGGGCGCCTTGGGAACTGACTGATTCAACTTCCCCCGGCGCCCTTTTTTACTAATTACAACCGATTCTTCTTGAAAGGAGGAGATGCCCAGTGAGCGCTAAACCCGAATGGGCAGACAAAGATTATTATGCGGATCTGGGGGTCTCCTCGTCCGCAGACCAAAGCGAGATCAAGCGCGCGTACCGCAAGCTTGCCCGCGAAAACCACCCCGATACCCACCCCGATGACCCCGCGGCAGCGGACCGGTTCAAGCGGGTTGCGGAAGCATACGATGTGCTTTCCGATGCCTCCGAACGCAAAGAATACGACCAGTTCAAGGCCATGCTGCGCAATGGCGGTGGCTTCGGACGGAACGGAGGCGCCGGCTTTCCCGGCGGGTTTCGATCCACGAACATGGGTGGACAAGGTGCGCAAGACTTCGACCTCTCGGACCTCTTCGGAGGTGCCACTGGAGGATCGTCTCAAGGCGGCGGTTTTGGGGATATCTTCGGTAGCGTTTTCAACCGCAGCGGTAGTGCTGGCCACTCAGCTAAACCGTCGCGGGGGGCCGACGTCGAAACGGAAATAACCCTCGATTTCCGCGAGGCCGCCAAGGGGACCACCATCCCGCTGGCCTTAAGCGGTAACGCGCCGTGCACCACGTGCCATGGCTCGGGTTCTTCCTCCGGCAAGACCTCAACGTGCGGGACCTGCAATGGCTCCGGATACACCTCGGAAAACCGCGGTGCCTTCGGCTTCTCCGCGCCGTGCAAGGATTGCGATGGCACGGGCCGCCGCATCACAGATCCGTGCCCAGACTGCAACGACACCGGAACGGTGCACCGCACCCGGAACATCACGGTCCGCATCCCCGCCGGCGTCATCGACGGCCAAAAGGTCCGTATCGCCGGCCAAGGCGAGGCAGGCCCGAATGGCACCCCGGCCGGTGACCTCTTCGTTGCGGTCACCGTCAGGCCTGACAAGGTCTTTACCCGCGACGGCGACGATATCCACATCACCGTCCCCGTCTCGTTTGCCGAGCTCGCCCTTGGTGACACCATCACGGTTCCTACCTTGGATAGCCCGGTCCGCGTGAAGATCCCGGCTGGCACCCCGGATGGCCGCACCCTGCGCGTGCGTGGGCGCGGCATTGCCAAGCGCGCCGGCAAGGCTGGCGACCTCTTGGTGAGCGTGCAGGTCACCGTGCCTTCCAAGCTCGATGCCGCGGCCTCCAGCGCCCTGCGTACCTATGCACAAGCCGAAAAGGACTCTGGCTTTAATCCCCGCGCAGACTGGGCCGGCGCGGAGAGCAATTAAGGCAGGAGGTGCATTGCACAATGAGTACTGGAAAGGCAGAAGGCTCCGCCACTGCGGTCTACGTCATTTCCGTGGCCGCCGAGCTTTCCGGGATGCACGCCCAAACCCTGCGCACCTATGACCGCATGGGTTTGGTCTCCCCGGCCCGCACTCACGGCGGTGGCCGCCGTTATTCGGATCGCGATATTGAATTGCTCCGCAAGATTCAGGCGCTGTCGCAAGACGATGGCGTCAACCTTGCCGGCATCAAATCCATCATCGAGTTAACCGAAGAGCGCGACCAGCTCGAGGCCGAACGCGATGCGCTTGCCGATGAGGTCCGCACCCTCCGCGACCAGCTCGCCGCCGGGCAGCGCCCGGGGGCACAGCACCCCCAAGCCCAGGGGCAGCACGCCCGCGGCGCACAAGGCCCACAAGGCTCGCGGACCCCGGTGCGTTCTCAACGCAGCGGTGAGCTCGTCCACGTTCCGCGGTCTACCTCCGTGGTGATGTGGAGCCCGCGCACCGCGCGCGATCGCAAACGCAATCGCCGAAACAACGGTAGCGAAACCGGATAAACCGCCTAACTCGTCCTGCGGACGAGAAACCTCAACTAAAACCCTCCATACCTTTTACGGCGTAGCGCCCGCACAGGAATGGAGGGTTTATCTCTGCCTAAAAGTCCCTCACCCCGGAAATGCCACACCCGCACAACCGGACTTTGGGCGGTGAAGAAATGTTAATTTCTCACCCCTATTTAGTGCGGAATGCGAAAAATTGCATTACTATGTCTGGAAAGCAGGTGAGGTACACCACAGTAGAACGCCTGCAGTGGTCCGAGCCATACACGGCAAGGACTATACCTGGCAAGAACCACAGTCGAGATTTCTGCACGAGAGGACACCACCATCATGACTTTGTACGCAGCACCCGGAACCGAAGGGGCCATCGTCAACTACCGCGACCGCTATGACAACTACATCGGTGGAAAGTGGGTGCCGCCAGTCGATGGCGAATACATGGACAACATCAGTCCCGTGACCGGCGAGGTATTTTGTCAGGTGGCCCGCGGCAAGGAAGCCGATATCAACGCAGCCATCGATGCCGCGGAAAAGGCGTTTGCAACCTTTGGCAAGACCACGCCGGCAGAGCGCGCACTCTTGCTGCACCGCATCGCGGACCGGATTGAAGAAAACCTCGAAAAGATCGCCGTCGCGGAGACCTGGGAAAACGGCAAGGCCGTCCGCGAGACCTTGGCTGCCGATATCCCGCTGGCCGTTGACCACTTCCGCTACTTCGCGGGCGCCATCCGTGCGCAGGAGGGCCGCCTGTCCCAAATCAGCGAAGACACCGTGGCCTACCACTACCACGAGCCACTCGGCGTTGTTGGCCAAATCATCCCGTGGAACTTCCCGCTGCTCATGGCCTCTTGGAAGATCGCACCGGCCCTGGCCGCTGGTAACTGCATCGTGCTGAAACCCGCGGAGCAAACGCCTGCATCCATCCTCTTGCTCATGGATATTATCGGCGACCTCCTCCCAGATGGCGTACTCAATATCGTCAACGGCGTGGGCGAGGAAGCCGGTGCGGCATTGTCGGGTTCGGATCGCATCGCCAAAATCGCGTTCACCGGCTCCACCCCAGTGGGCAAGCTCATCAATAAGGCCGCCGCGGACAAGGTCATCCCGGTCACCCTGGAGCTCGGCGGTAAGTCGCCGTCCATCTTTTTCAAAGACATCATGGATGAAGATGACTCCTACCTGGAAAAGTGCGTCGAGGGATTCGTCATGTTTGCACTCAACCAGGGCGAAGTCTGCACCTGCCCATCGCGCGCCCTGGTCCATGAGGATATTGCCGATAAGTTCTTGGAGCTCGCCATCGAACGCGTCAAGAAGATCAAGATCGGCCACCCGTTGGATACCGAAACCATGATGGGCGCCCAGGCCTCCCAGGAACAGATGGACAAGATTACCGAATACCTCAAGATCGGCCCAGAAGAAGGCGCGGAAACGCTCACCGGCGGCCACGTGAACAAGGTAGAAGGCCTCGAAAACGGCTACTACATCGAGCCCACGGTCTTTAAGGGCAGCAATGAGATGCGCATCTTCCAGGAGGAAATCTTCGGGCCAGTGCTGTCTGTGGCGACCTTCAAGGATTACGACGAGGCCATCGAGATCGCAAATACCACCAACTTCGGCCTCGGCGCCGGCGTGTGGTCGCGCCAGCAAAACATCTGCTACCGCGCCGGGCGCGATATTCAGGCCGGCCGCGTGTGGGTCAACCACTACCACGACTACCCAGCACACAGCGCCTTCGGCGGCTACAAGGAATCCGGCTTGGGCCGCGAGAATCACTTGATGATGCTCGGCCACTACCAGGAAACCAAGAACATGCTGGTCTCGTACTCCGACGCCCCCGCAGGACTCTTCTAAACCCACAGCCTGCTTTAATCCGCCCTCGATTCCCCGGAAGCCACCGTGCCCAAACCGCGCAGGAACTGCGGATCCTCCCAATAAGATCCGTGGTCCCCGGGCAGGCCATCCGCGCCGGGCAGGGGAGTGGCGCCAAAGGACTGGGTGGTGGGATCCGGACCATGGATTCCACTGAGTGGCCCCGTCGCGATAGCGATGGGGTCATTGTCATTGGTCGCCGCCCACACGGTGCCGTGCAGCTCGCGGGCATGCTGGGCGCTGGTGCCGGGGCTTCCCACGAGCACGATATCGGAGGCGATGTCCTCCTCGCGCGCCGCATATCCGGTCACGACGGAGCCATAGGAATAGCCCACCACCGTTCGCTTCGCGCCTGGATACCGCTTGCCGATGCCCCGCTGAAACCGCACCAGCTCCTGCCCCGCTGCCCGCGCGGGATCGGCATGCACGGCGCGCGGCAAACTCGACGGGGCCTGGTAGCCCAACCACACGGCGGCAGGACCACCGCTCGCCTTGGCGATATTGCGGCCACGGTCCACGGCGCGCTGCCAGGTAGTGGGGTCGGAGGAATGCACGCCTTCGACAAACGTGGTCACGGACGCAGGCTCCGTGCGAAAGCCCTCAGGATCCACCAGTGCCACCAGCCGGCCGGGGCTGGTCTCCACGATGCGCATATCGGGGTTATCCGCGGCCAGCTGCGCCACGCGGTCACTGGCCTGGACGAGGTTAATCTCGTGGATGGTATCGAGGGGAAGATCGGCAAAATCTTCCAGCCGCTGCGGCGGTTCCACCCCCGCGGGCGTGCAGAGGGCGTCGATTTCTTGGGAGCAGAGCCAATCGAGGGCATCGCCAAGCGCGCGCACCTCCCGCAGCAGCACGCCGCCAGCTAGCGCGGCGGGGCCAGAAAACTCATCAACCTTGCCTAGAAAAGAAATGATCCGCGCCTCCACCCCCTCGCGCCAGGCCTGCAGATCCGCGTGCCGGTCCAGCACCTCGATGACGTGCTCCATCTGCCCAAGCGGGCTACTCAGCCACTCGGTCGCCTCCGCCAAACCGGAGCGCGCCGCCACGCCCGCGGGCCCGCCCAGCGATAGAGACAGCCAATCGTGGTGCGAGTCCACATAGTGATTATGCAGACCAGCGCGGTCCGCGGCGAGCTGCGCGGCGCTGTGGCGCAGGGCGGTCGATAAATTCATCGCGTCCTCCCCAAGCTCGCGGCGAGCGAGGAATCGAGCGCGCCGCTGCGGTCCAGGAAGGAGTGGAGGCTGCGCAGGCGCTCGGAAACGGTGGCATCGCTAAGCTGCTGCGTCTCAGACCACTGCGCCACCGCGCGCTGGAGGGCGGCAGACGTCCGGGAGGCCACGCCTAAGCGTGCCCCCGGCATAGCCGCCGCCGGCCGCGCCCTCAAGGCGTCTACATGTGCGGGAAGGTGTTCAGGAATATCTACATAAGTCATGGCCTTAAGCGTGGCCGCTGCGGGCTGTAGCCGCGAGGGCAAAATCGCCAACCCTGTGGATAACTAGGTGACGCTGCACTAAGTTGGGGTTTATGAAAGTAGCAGCAGTGCAATTGACCTCCACCGGCAGCATCGAGGAAAACCAAGAACTCGCCCTGGATAAAATTCGTGAGACCGCGGCGGCGGGCGCGCGCCTTATCGTGCTGCCAGAGGCCGCCTCGCAGAACTTCCGCTCGGGCCGCCTAGACGAGCAGGCGCAGAACCTCGAAGGCCCGTTCGCCACCGCGATTCAGGAAGCGGCGGAGGAGTTGGAGGTCACCGTCGTCGTCGGCATGTTCTGCCCAGCCGATACCATCGAGCGCGAGGACAAGACCATCAACCGCGTATCCAATACCGCGCTCGTCGCGGGCCCTGGCGTGCTGGGCGGCTACGAGAAAATCCACACCTATGATGCCTTTGACTACCGCGAATCCGATACGGTGCAGCCCGGGGAATCCTTGGTGACCTTCGACGTCGATGACCTCACCGTCGGCGTCGTGGTCTGCTACGATATCCGTTTCCCAGAGCAGTTCAAGGACTTGGCGCGCGAGGGCGCGCAGCTCATCGTCGTGCCCACCAGCTGGGCGGATGGCCCCGGCAAGCTGGAGCAGTGGCGCCTGCTTACGGCCGCCCGGGCGCTGGATTCCACCAGCTATATCCTCGCCGCGGGCCAATCCCGGCCAGGCGGCAACGCGGAGGCTGGATCCCCCTCTGGACCGACCGGCATCGGGCACTCCACCATCGTCGATCCCAACGGCGTGCGCGTGGCCGAGGCCGGCTACGAAGACGAGATCCTCTACGCCGATATCGATCCGCACGAAGTAGCGAAGACGCGCCGCTCCCTACCGGTGCTAGAGCTTAACGACTAAGACTGCGCCGCGTAATCCTCCGGCAGCCACTCCCGGTCGCGGCCCCAGCTGTGGCTTAAGATCCACTGCTTGCCGATGCCCCTTTTCTCCAACCCCTTCCTCGCTTCCGCCACCTCCTCGGCGCTGCCGAAGAGGGCGAAGTAGGTGGGCGTGCCTGTGGATAACTCGACCTCGTTGACTACTACATCGGTCGGGTCGGGGGAGAGGGTGTGGGTGGCGGCATCGGCAAGCGGCCGTGCGCCCAGCAGCCACGGGTCGTTTTCCTGCCGGATGATGCGACGCAGGCTGAGATCGGGGTAGAGTGCCGCAAGGTTCTGCTGGAAATGCGTGTCATAGTGCGCGCCGGGGCTATCCGCAACGGCGAAAATCTGTAGGGACAAGTTCTTCGCGAGGCCCTCCTCGCCCGCATCCGCGGCCTGGCGCGCCGCCAGCGCCAAGCACCGCGCCGCCGCCCAGCCCGTGCCATAGGCCACGATGACCAGCCTGCCCCCGCGCAACGCGCGCAGGTCCTGCCAGATGGACCCGGTGGGCCGGCCCAAAGTCCACCAATCGCCCGGCTTGGTATGCGCAAGCGACCGCGAGGCCTCGCCCACCGCGGCGACGTGGAAGACCAGCTGGCCGGTGGCATCGCTGGGCTGGGCTGGGGTGAGCATGCGCCATTGGCCGGGAAGGTACTGGGTGGTGACGGGGAAATACTGCCCCGGCTCGAAGGCAGCGGGCATTCCCGCCTCGACGCGAATGACCGCGGTTTCGCGCGTCGGCCGCTCCACCGCAACCACCTGCCCCGAATACGCCGGCGCCTCCCCAGCCAGGTCCGCCTCGCGCGCCGCACTGGCCATTTCCTCGCAAACCTGGTGGATGACGGCACAAGCGAAGTCGTATTGGTACCGCGTCAGCGCCAAAACCCGCAGGCCCTTGATGAGCGCCTCCTCGAACCGCGCATACACCTCGGCCGGGAAGCCGTGCCTGCGGTGATCGCGGCCGAGCTGCGCGATCTTCTCACGGACGGCCTCGGGCAGCGTGGCCTCAACCCCCACCCCAGCACCGGCGCTGCTGGGCTCCGCATGTTCAATCACCCACGCCAATGCGTGCACCATGGACCGGTGGGTGTCCTGCATAGAAAGGGAAAAGACCTGCCGCGCTTCCGGCACCATGAGGAAAAACTGCTCATGCACCGCATCGCGGTAGTCGTCTGCATACTTCCGGAAGTGCTCGCCCAATTCCCACATGTTTTCCCATCCTAGTGTGCTTGCCTGCCTTTTAGCGTGCGCATTTTCGTCCCCGCGCTATAGGTCCAGCACCTTGATAACCTCGCGCGCCGCCATGCGACCCGCCCGCGTCGCTCCCACCGTCGAGGCGGTCGACCCATAGCCGGCGAGGAAAACCCGCGGGTTCGCGACAGGCGAGACCTCGTTGCGCATGACAATCCCGCCCTTGCGTGAGCGCAATCGCAACGGTGCCAGGTGGTCCAGCACCGGGCGGAAACCGGTATTCCAAAAGATGACGTCCACCGCCAAGTGCGTGCCCGCCGGATACGGCTGCCATGCCGCCACGCTTTCCGATGCCCCCGCCACCTCACTGCTCACATCAGTTCTGCCGCCGGCCGCCGTCTCGCCGTCTGTCACCGTCGAGTGGTCCGCCGCAGCGTCACCCCTCGCGGCGGCCCCGCCGCTCGCAGACCCGCTAAACCGCACGCCGGTCGCGTCAATGGCATTGAACATGCCGCGCGAGACCAGAACGCCGCGCTCGACCGCATCCAGGTATTCCTGCCAGGGCGGAATCCCGGTGGTCGAGACCACCGAGGCCGGCGGGCTGCCGCTAAAGACCCGCTCGCGGACCTTCTTTTCCACATCCAAGCCCCACTGCTTATCGAACTCCGTATTCGTAAAATCCGGCGCCCGCCGCGTGGCCCAGGTGGTCTGGGCGATGCCCTCAAGTTCCAATAGAAACTGCACCGCGGATAGCCCACCGCCGACGACCAACACGCGCTGGCCTGCAAAATCCTCCGCCGACGAATAGTCCTTGGTGTGCAATTGGCGCCCGCCGAAACTGCTAATACCCGGAATATAAGGAATATACGGCCTATCCCACGTGCCGGTGGCGTTAACGATGGTGTCCGCAGAAAACTGCTCGCCGGACTCCAGCGTCACGAGAAACGCGCCGCGTGCGCCGCGGGGATTGCGCGCGCCGCGCGCGCCGGGTTCTCCGGGCAGGGCACGGACGCTGCGGACGCGCGCCGGGCGGTAGGACCGAAGTTGGAACTTGTCCTCGTAGGCGCCGTAGTAGGCGGCGACTACGTGGGAGGCGGGGGAGGAGGCATCGGCAAGCGGGGCGGGCATGCCCGGCAGATCCGCGATGTTATGGGCCTTTCCCAGCGTTAGGGAATCCCACCGGTGACGCCAGGCGCCGCCGGGGGCGGGGTTGGCATCGATAAGCAAAAAGTCTTGGGCGGGGATCAGGCCGCGGGAGGTGAGCTGCTGGGCCGTTGCCAAGCCTGCCTGGCCCCCGCCGATGATGATGCTGAGGTAGTGCTCCACCGTGCCATTGTAACGGGGGTGAAAAATCCGCCGTATGTTGTGGCTCACTACATGATAGGTAATGTACTTTTTATCTGCGCGCTCGCTACTCGTGAGCAGCCTGCCATAACTGCACAGCTAGAAAGGATTCCCATGGAAGATTTTTCCGCTTATACGCTCATGCTGGACGTGGGTTGGATTTCCTTACTCATGGTCATCGGCAATATTTTGCGCCACCAAGTGAAGTTTATCTTCCAGGACTTATTGCTGCCTGCCCCCATTACCGCCGGCCTGCTTGGCCTGCTGGTCGGGCCCAACGTGCTGGGCTGGATCAACTTCTCCGATAACCTCGGCGACTACACCTCCATCCTCATCGCCGTGGTCTTTGCCTCGATGGCGTATTCCATGGAGGTTGGCGGCAACATGGGCAAGGGCGCGCGCAATATGTGGGGCTATTCCACCATGATGTTTACCGGCCAGTGGGGCCTTTTCATCGTGCTGGGCCTGCTCTTCTTCGCCCCGGTCTTTGATACCCCGAACTGGTTCGGCATGATGCTGCCGGTTGGATTTACCGGTGGCTTCGGCACGGCCGCCGCTGTGGGTGGCGCGCTGGAGGGCGTTGGCGCCGAGGCGGCAGCGTCTCTGGGCTTTACCTCCGCGACCGTCGGCACGCTGGCCGCAATTATCGGCGGTGTCATCGCTGGTAACTGGGGCATCCGCAAGGGCAAGGTGTCCTACGTTCCCAAGGAGCTGCCGGAGGAGATTCGCCGCGGCTACATCAAGAACCTGGATGATCGCCCCTCCCTCGGCCGCGCGACCACCAACCCTTCTTCCATCGAGCCGCTCGCGCTGCACTTCGGCTTCATCATTCTCACGGTCATGACGGCGTACGGCGTCAATAAGGGCATCTCCAGCATTTGGGAAAATGTTTCCATCCCGCTCTTTGCGATGTCCATGGTTATCGGCCTCATCTTTCGCGCCATCATGAACTTCGCCGGCGCCGAGGACTACCTGGATAAGGATTCCGTATCCTCCATCTCCGGTGCCGCTACCGATTACCTCATCGCCTTCGGTGTGGCCGCCATTGTTCCTGCCGCTATCGCCTCCTACTGGCAGGCACTGCTCGTTCTGTTCATTCTGGGCACCATCTTCTGTACCTTCTTCTTGATGTGGTTCCCCGCCGAGTTCTTTGGCGAGCGCTGGATCGAGCGCGGCATCTTCGGCTGGGGCTGGGCGACGGCCACCGTGGCTACCGGCATCGCCGTGCTCAAGATCGTCGACCCGAAGCTGAAGTCCGGCACGCTGTCCGAATACGGCATGGCCTACATCGGCTTCGGCCCGTTCGAGATTTCGTGGACCATCATTGCACCAATGGCGGTGATGTACGGGTTTACCGGCGCGTTCGGTGCCGTTTCGCTGGCCATTTCCATCGGCGTGTACCTGACGTTCAAATTCATGGGCTTGCTCCCGCCGCGCGGCACGATTTTCAAAGAGGGCATCGGCCACGTGGGTCAGAAACAAGAAACCTAGCCCTCACATATCTACTCTGCGCAAGCCGGGCTCCCACATTTTTGGTGTGGCGGCCCGGCTTTGTTGTGCCGCCAATTCGCTTGCTTGCCGATGCCCCCTTAACCCCCACCTCGATTGCACCGTGCACCCCCACTCCTAGGCCGGCCGGACTTCGGTAGGGCTGTTGTGACAGCGCGGCGTGCTCACTCCTATGCCGACAGGACTTGGGTAGGGCTGTTGCGGCATTGCGGCAGAGCTGAGGAGCATAGCGTGGGAAGTTGAGCCAGGTGGACTCAAAAAATTTGGGTTGAGTGGAATAGGCTCAACTTTATGTGCGTTATACCTAGTGAATCCTTAAAATGGACGAATAAATCTTAGAAGGAGAAACGTACACATGAGTTCTTTTAACCCCACCACCAAAACACAAGAGGCTCTGCAGGAAGCCCTGCAGACCGCTTCCGCGAATGGCAACCCGGATATCCGCCCGGCGCACCTGCTGGCGGCCATCCTTGGGCAGGAAGGCGGCATTGCCGCGCCAGTGCTCAAGGCCACCGGCGTTGACCCGGATACCGTGCTGAAAGAAGCACGCGAGCTGGTTAACTCTTATCCCAGCGCCGAGGGCGCCAATATGTCCAACCCGCAATTCAACCGGGATGGCTTAAACGTACTGACCAAGTCGCAGGAATTGGCGGGCGAGCTTGGCGATGAGTTTGTGTCCACCGAAGTCCTCCTCGCCGCCATCGCCGGTTCGAAGACCGACGCTGCCGAGTTGCTGACCGGCCGCGGCGCAACCTACGACGCCATCAAGGGCGCCTTCCCCTCCGTGCGCGGGGCCGCCAAGGTGACCTCGGAGAACCCGGAAGACCAATTCCAGGCCCTAGAAAAGTACGCCACCGACCTCACCGCGCGGGCGCGCGAGGGCAAGATCGACCCGGTCATTGGGCGCGATCAGGAAATCCGGCGCGTCGTCCAGGTGCTTTCGCGCAGGACGAAGAACAATCCGGTGTTGATTGGTGAACCGGGCGTCGGCAAGACTGCGATCGTTGAGGGCCTGGCCCGCCGCATCGTGGCTGGCGACGTCCCTGAGTCCCTAAAGGGCAAGACGCTTATCAGCCTGGATCTCGGTTCCATGGTCGCCGGCGCCAAGTTCCGCGGCGAGTTCGAAGAGCGCCTTAAGACTGTGCTGGATGAAATCAAGCAATCTGAGGGCGAAATCATTACCTTCATCGATGAGTTGCACACCATCGTCGGCGCCGGCGCTACCGGCGAAGGCTCCATGGATGCCGGCAACATGATTAAGCCCATGCTGGCCCGCGGCGAGCTGCGCCTCGTCGGTGCCACCACGCTGGATGAATACCGCAAGTACATCGAAAAGGACGCCGCCCTCGAGCGCCGTTTCCAGCAGGTTTATGCTGCAGAGCCGTCCGTGGAAGACACCATCGGTATCCTGCGCGGGCTCAAGGAGCGCTACGAGGTCCACCACGGCGTGCGCATCATGGACTCCGCCTTGGTGTCTGCAGCGGAGCTATCGAACCGCTACATCACCAACCGCTTCCTGCCGGATAAGGCCATCGACCTAGTCGATGAGGCCGGCTCCCGCCTGCGCATGGAAATCGACTCCTCGCCGCAGGAAATCGATGAGCTCGAGCGCATCGTTCGCCGCATGGAGATCGAGGAGCTCGCGCTGAAGAAGGAATCCGACGCCGCCTCCAAGGACCGCCTGGCCGCCCTGCAGGGCGAGCTCGCGGACCAGCGCGAAAAGCTCGGCGAGCTCAAGGCGCGCTGGGCCAACGAGAAGAAGGCCATCGATGACGTGCAGGATATTAAGGAAGATCTCGATGATCTCCGCCGCCAAGCAGAAATTGCCGAGCGCGACGGCGACCTCGCCCTAGCCTCCGAGATCAACTACGGCAAGATCCCGCCGCTGGAAAAGGACCTGGCAGCAGCCGAGGAAAAGGCCGCCGCCCAGCGCAATACCATGCTGGATGAGGAGGTCAGCCCGGACACCATCGCGGAGGTCGTCTCTGCGTGGACCGGCATTCCCGCCGGCAAAATGCTGCAGGGCGAGACCGAGAAGCTGCTGAACATGGAATCGGTGTTGGGTAAGAGGGTCGTCGGCCAGCGCGAGGCCGTGACCGCTGTGTCTGATGCCGTGCGTCGCTCCCGCGCGGGCGTGGCTGACCCCAATCGCCCGACCGGCTCCTTCCTCTTCCTCGGCCCCACCGGCGTGGGTAAGACGGAGCTGGCTAAGGCGCTCGCGGACTTCCTCTTCGACGATGAATCCGCCATGGTGCGCATCGATATGTCCGAGTACGGCGAGAAGCACTCCGTTTCCCGGCTCGTCGGTGCCCCTCCGGGATACGTCGGCCACGAAGCCGGCGGCCAGCTCACCGAGGCCGTGCGGCGTCGGCCTTATACGCTCGTGCTTTTCGACGAAGTGGAAAAGGCCCACCCCGACGTCTTCGACGTCCTCCTCCAGGTCCTGGATGAGGGGCGGCTTACCGATGGCCAGGGTCGCACCGTCGACTTCCGCAATACCGTCATCATCCTGACGTCCAACCTGGGCGCCGGCGGTACGAAGGACGAGACGATGGAGGCCGTAAAGCGGGCCTTCAAGCCGGAGTTCATCAACCGCCTCGATGACGTGGTGATGTTCGAGCCGCTGTCGGAGGAACTGCTGCGCGGCATCGTGGATATCCAGCTGCGCGGTCTTACCGAGCGCCTGGAGGCCCGACGCCTGACGCTGCAGGTATCCGATTCCGCCAAGTCCTGGTTGGCCGACCGCGGCTATGACCCCGCCTACGGCGCCCGTCCGCTGCGCCGGACCATCCAGCAGGCTATCGGTGACAAGCTGGCGAAGAAGCTTTTGGCCGGTGACATTGCCGATGGCGATACCGTCCACGTCGACGTCGCCGATGGCGGCGCGGAGCTGGACATTTCCGCTCGCTAAATTACCGGGCGAAAAATAATGCTCATGCCTTTAGACTGGAAGGCATGAGCATTTTAGTTTCCCCGCAGGAACTCAAAGAATCCATCTACCACGGCGATCGTTTCACTCTTCTCGGCACCCACTGGCACCCCAAGACGGGCCAGAGCTTCATCGACTTTGCGTCCCAGCACATCCCCACCGCACTTTTCGGTGATACCGGTGCGGCCTTCGTCGGCCTTCCCGGCTCGCGCAATGGCCGCAACCCGCTTCCCGATGAAGACAAGCTGCAAGCCTGGATCCGTTCTTGGGGCCTGCAGGAAGACCGCCCCGTGGTGGTCTATGACGAGGGCCGCGGGCTTTTTGCCGGCCGCGCGTGGTGGACGCTGCGCTGGGCCGGCCTAACTGATGTGCGCATCCTCGATGGCGGCCTGGAAAACTGGCTCGCGAACGGCTACCAGACCATCACGGGTCCGGGCAATATCGCGGTCGGCTCGAAGTTCGAGGTCACTCCCGGCCAGCTGCCTACCGCCACGATTGAAGACGTCCGCGAGCACGATGGCGTGCTCATCGATACCCGCTCGAGTAACCGCTTCGCCGGCCGCCGCGAGAACCTGGATTTGAAGGCAGGCCACATCCCCGGTGCGGTCAATGTTCCCGAGCTCCTCTTCCACAACGATGGGGTGCGCACGTTGAAGTCGCCGGATGAAATCCGTGAGGTGCTGGCCGCTGCCGGATTGACTCAAGAAAATACCAAGGATGCAATCATCTATTCCGGTTCGGGCAACCACTCCGCGCTGGCGCTCGTGGCGATGGAGGGCGCAGGATTTACCGGCCTGCGCCACTACATCGGTGGCTGGTCGCAGTGGTCGGCAGACCCGACCAACCCGGTAGAACGCGGGGATAGGACTTCGGTTAACGATTAATTCCAATTAATCGCTCCGACTCCGACTGGTACCGGCACCGTGGGGTGCCGGTACCTATTATTATCAGGAGATGATGGCTTCTTTACTCCTGATTTTCGCACTCGTGCTCGGCATCGCCGGTGGCTTTTTGCTGTACTACGATCGCACGCAGCGCGCAGCCGATGCCCAGCGAGACACCGCATCCCAGCACGACCCGAAAGACTGGGACACCCGGGAAGACCAGGATGCGCCTTCCCACGCAAGCCCCGAAACTGAAGAGGGCGCGGAAGACACCACAGACTCCGAAGCAGTGACAGATCCTGAGAGCGAAGGCGGTACTGAGGCCCACCCCGGTTTCGCGGCGAAGTACTCACCGTCTCCCGATGCTGAATCCGATTCTTCCTCCGCTACCTCTTCAGGCCGTCACCATCGCACTGCGGACGATTCAGACCGCAGCGATGACGACAAGGGCAGCGGTGACGACAAGATCAGCAAAGACAAAGCTAACGCCGATAGAGGCGGAGCCGAAACCCGCGCCAGCAAGACTGAGGCTCTTTCTGACAATGACGTTGTAAAAGGCAGCGCCAACACTGCAGGCAACACTGAAAAGACGTCGGAAATTGGCGCAGATTCTGACGTTAACCAGGATGCGGACTTGGACCCAGAAACGGAATCGGGTGCGGGCGACGTCGTCGAAGAGGCGGGCCAAGAGGGGACTGAAGAACAACCGGAAGGGCACGCTAAGTCCAAGCCGGTAGGGCGGCCGCGGCCGCTAATCCCTGGCACCATTCGTCGGGAGCGCAAGAACTGGGCGGAAACCCGGGGCTTTGAGTACATGAAGTCGGACCAGTATCTTGTCGATGAATGGACGAGGGGAGTGGCCTCCTCCGGCGCCGCGCCGAAAGATATCGTTGCCGGCAACGTGTACGGCCACGAAATGCTGCTGATGGATATTGACGGCGTCAATGTGATGGCGATGCGGACGGGAGCGGCATCGGATGTGGTCATTGATTTCCAGCGCTTCGGCAGCCAGGAGGCCGAGATGTCCGAGGACCTGTTGATGGCCATGAGCATCGAAGGGTTTGATGTATATTCCTCCGATCGCGGCGTGGCGGAGCGGATGGTGGACGAGCGCGTGCGAATTGCGTTGCAGCGCATGCCGGAGGTGGTGTCGGCGCTGTGGTTGGAAACCGAGTGGGTTTTGGCACAAACCACCAAGCATTCGCGCACCGCGGATTGGGAGGCAATGCTCCCGCCCTTGGCTTTACTTGCCGATGCTTCCCGCGTTCTCCCACCCCGTTCCTCCTCCGTGCATACCATCCACCTTGAGGACTTGGACCCGGCCAGGGAGATTCCCGCCGCGCCTGTGGTCGACGCGGTGGGTGGAACAGCGGCGGCGGGACAGCCGGAGTTTTCCCGGCCGGTCATTCAACGGCCGGAGGAACCGTTGGATATGCCCTCGCGCACGTATTCTGAGACCCGCGGCCCAGTTGAGCACACGGCGATTGGGGCGGACGAGGTCGATGCCATTGCCGATGGCAATGAACGCCCCACCCCCGACTCGGGCACCGCCCGCCTGCCGCGCCAGCAATTCGGGGAGGCTTCCATCTTCGACGACGCTTCCGATGATGCTTTTGGTGACGACCTCGGTGACGCGGCCAAAGACTCGTCCACCGGCTCAACCAGAAATTCCTCTCGAGGCAGCTCCCAAGACGCCAGTGGCACGGCCGCTGCACGGGAGAAAGAGGATACAGACCGTCATGACGATTCCGGGTCGCAGCAGGGAGAGTAGCCTAGAATGTTGCGTTGGCCCACATAGCCAGGACTTTCCTCATATGCTGAAAACTCTAAAGAAACTCTAGAAAAGGAGCAATGCGATGACTGAAGTGCACCTGCAAGAAGACAAGAAGAAGCGTCTCGCGGAACTGGTCAAGGAGCTTGCCGTGGTGCATGGCAAGGTTACTCTGTCCTCGGGCAAAGAGGCCGATTACTACGTTGATTTGCGGCGTGCGACCTTGCACCACGAAGCCTCCCGCCTCATCGGATCCTTGCTCCGCGAGCTCACCGCCGATTGGGATTTCGCGGCCGTGGGAGGACTAACCCTTGGCGCGGATCCGGTAGCGACCTCCATCATGCATGCCGATGGTCGCGATATCGACGCCTTCGTCGTACGCAAGGAAGCTAAAAAGCACGGCATGCAGCGCCGCATCGAGGGCGCGGATGTGACCGGAAAGAAGGTGCTGGTGGTCGAGGACACCACCACGACCGGCAACTCGCCGCTCACGGCAGTCGCCGCATTGCGCGAGGCTGGAGCAGAGGTGGTCGGTGTAGCTACCGTCGTTGACCGCGCTACCGGCGCCGAGGACGTCATCTCGGCCGAGGGCCTTGAATACCGTTCCCTGCTTGGCTTGGATGACCTTGGGCTCGCGTAACGAGGTGGACCAGGCACGCCAGGCGGATCCGGTTGGGCAGGCCGAGAGTTCTGCGCAACCAGAGCAGCAGGAGCAGCGAGAGCAGCCCGAGGAGGCGAAGGGGCCGACCGAATGGAATGAGGGTCGCCACGGCGTGGGGCCCTGGGAAGGGCCCTGGCCACAAGGGCCGGAGGCGGAAAAATACGATCCGGAGCTCCTGCGCGAGGGCGACCGACGCAATGTCGTCGACGCGTATCGGTATTGGCGGAGGGAGGCGATTAAGGGGGACATCGATAAGCGGCGGCACAGCCTGCATATCGCCATCGAGAACTTTGAAAATGACGCCAATATCGGCACCGTCGTGCGCACCGCCAATGCCTTTGCCGTCGATACCGTCCACATTGTGGGGCGGCGCCGGTGGAACCGCCGCGGCGCCATGGTAACGGATAGGTATCAGCATCTGCGGCATCATGAGAGCGTCGATAAGCTCATTGCCTGGGCCGCCGAGGAAGACCTCACGGTCGTGGCCATTGATAATACCCCCGGTTGCGTGCCCCTCGAAACCGCCGAACTGCCGGAACGCAGCCTGCTGCTATTCGGGCAAGAAGGCCCCGGAGTAAGCGCCGCCGCGCAAGACGCCGCCCTGATGACCTGCTCCATCGCGCAATTTGGCTCCACGCGGTCCATCAACGCTGGTGTGGCCGCGGGCATCGCCATGCATACCTGGATCCGGCAGCACGCCGATCTGCACAATTCCTGGTAAGAGACCGTTACACTAACTGTAATAAACCTTGCTACTGGAGTGATAAAGAAATCGTGGAAGAAAAGTGGGCCCACCGCGCCGAACTCGCGGAAACCGCCATTGATGAGCGCCATGCGCATTCCGTATGGGGCCTGCCGCGAACCAACCTCGCCATCGTCAGCTGGCCGCCCACCACGAAAGAAAAACTCCTCGTGCACTGGCACTACTGGTGGCAGGCGCACTACCTCGATTGCCTCGTCGATGCGGCGGAGCGGAAGAATACTAAGGCCCGCCGCCAGCGCATCCTTGACACCATGCGCGGGATTCGCGTGCGGAATCTTGCGCAGCTGACCAAGAATAAGTACTTCGATGACAAAGCCTGGCTCGCCCTCGCTTTCGGGCGCGTGGGCAAGGTAAAGAAGATGAAATCGCCCAAGGCGTTGGCGTCTTTGCAGGGCAATATCACCGAAGGCCTCGATGACTCGCTGGGGATATTGCCGTGGCGCGACGGAGAGAACTTCATGAACGTGCCGGCCAATGGGCCCGGTGCCATCATGCTCGCGCGGATGGGCGATATCACCGCGGCCCGCCGCATCGTTGACTGGGTCTACGACAACTTGGTCAATGAAGATGGCTTCATTATGGACGGCGTGCGCATGCGCATGGACGGCCCCGAAATTGTCAAACAAGTCCACCCGTACTGCCAAGGCGTGATGTTGGGGGCATGCCTGGAGATTGTGTTGGCGATGCGGGAGGAGTCGAGCATCGGCAAGCTAGAGCAGATCGACAGCGTCTACGAGGCCGAACTGGCATCCGAGATGATGAGCTACATCATTAAGATTCGGGGCCTGGTGCAGGCTATTGCTTCCGGGATGGCGACTCCCTCCGGCGTCGTAGATTGGGAGACCGGTGATGGTGATGGCGGCCTGTTTAAGGGCATTCTGATGCGCTATCTTGCCGATGTTGCCGTGCGGTTGCCCGGGGACTCGCCCGCGAACCGGGCCACCAAGAAGCTGGCGACCCGGATGGTTGTGGCGTCTGCCGAATCCGTGTGGGAGCACCGGCTCGAGGTTGATGGCTTGCCAATTTTTGGCTCTGACTGGACTGCCGATGCCCGCCTTCCGCACAACTACGGCTTCGGGCACACAACCGTGAGCGAGAAGATGGGCATCATTCGCGTGGATGAGCGCGACCTATCCGTGCAGCTGTCTGGTTGGATGCTTCTGGAGGCGTGTGCTCGGGTGGCTCGTGACCTGCATAAAACATCGGGTCGCGATTAACCGCGTTTAACCGTGCTGTTAAACACCTTGCGCGGGGTTTGTCGTGTGGGGGCGCGTCATTTTTGAGAGTTGGGTAGTAAACACAGGAAATGTCACACCAATTTTGCGGCGGGATTCCGGAAATATGGGCATAATTGGGTGTTGGAACGTGTTTGACCGCAATCCCACTTAAGGATGGAATTTCATGCCAATTGCAACCCCCGAGGCGTATAACCAGATGCTGGACACCGCGAAGCAGAACGGCTTCGCATTTCCAGCCATCAACTGCACCTCGTCTGAAACGATCAACGCAGCACTGAAGGGCTTTGCCGAGGCAGAGTCTGACGGCATCATCCAATTCTCCACCGGTGGCGCAGAGTTCGGCTCTGGCCTCGCGGTCAAGAACAAGGTTAAAGGTGCTCAGGCCCTAGCCGCTTTCGCGCACGAGGCAGCGAAGCACTACGGCGTCAATATCGCCCTGCACACCGACCACTGCCAGAAGGAAGTTCTGGACGATTACGTTCGTCCGCTGATGGCCATCTCCCAGGAGCGCGTCGACCGCGGCGAGAACCCGCTTTTCCAGTCCCACATGTGGGATGGCTCTGCTATTCCGATCGATGAAAACTTGGTCATCGCCCAGGAGCTTCTGGAAAAGGCGAAGAAGGCACACATCATTCTCGAGGCAGAGATTGGTGTTGTCGGCGGTGAAGAAGACGGTGTCGAGGCCAAGGCCGGCGATAACCTGTACACGACTCCGGAAGACTTTGAAAAGACCATCGATGCCCTGGGCACCGGCGAGAAGGGCCGCTACCTGTTGGCCGCAACCTTCGGCAACGTGCACGGCGTCTACAAGCCCGGCAACGTGAAGCTGCGCCCTGAGGTCCTGCTGGAGGGCCAGAAGGTTGCGCAGAAGAAGCTCGGCCTGAGCGAGGGCGAGCACGCCTTTGACTTCGTCTTCCACGGCGGTTCCGGTTCCGAGAAGGAAAAGATCGAAGAGGCGCTGCGCTACGGCGTCATCAAGATGAACGTGGACACCGATACCCAGTACGCGTTTACCAACCCAGTGGCTCGCCACATGATGGAAAACTACGACGGCGTGTTCAAAATTGACGGCGAGGTAGGCAACAAGAAGGTCTACGACCCACGCTCCTATCTGAAGAAGGCAGAGCAGGGGATGTCCGAGCGCGTCATCGAGGCATGTCAGGACCTCCACTCCGTGGGTAAGACCACGGCCAAGTAGGACGAGTCCCAATTAGCTTCATGTTGAGCTGAAGCCTAAGGCGCGACCGTGCAGTAGGCACGACGGAGTAGCCGCTTCCCCCTGTGTGGGAGGCGGCTTTTCCTGTTTCTGGTCCGATCTCTGGACCTAACGCTGGTCCCATCTGTGGGGCGCGGGGATGCGGCGGGGCCTTGCCGGACATGAGACAGAGCAGGCAAGTATGCCAGATTAGCCAGACAAGCTATGCCGGCCCGACCAGCTATGCCAGCGAGATTGGACAGAAATATAGGCTGGCAAGGCCAGGCGGGAACGGCAGGCCCAGCGACCCGAGTGGATTAGACGGACCAGACGGACTGGGTGGGGTGAGGATTAGGCGTAACTCCTTGTTGGTCGTGGTGAATGGGCGGGTGAGGGGATGAACCGCGGGTTACCGCTCCACGGCGGGATCCAAGCGATGCGGCCCTTGATGCGAACCATGCGCCCGCGTGCGGTGGGGCGGGAATCATCATCTTGGTTCACCGCATTGTGATGGGCACAGAGCGTTACGAGGTTTTCTTGGTTCGTGGGGCCGCCGGCGGCCCAGGCGGTGAGGTGGTGGACTTGGGCGTCATCGGCAGGCGTGGAGCAGCCGGGCCAAGCGCAAATAGGATGTTCCGCGCGGGCTAGCATGCGCTGCTTCCAGCTGGCCATGCGCTCGGTGCGATACAGGTTTACCGCGCCGTGCTCGGGGTGAACCAAGCTGACGTAACCACGTTGGGCGAGGGTGCGGGCAACGAGCTGGGCGCCGGACATGCGCGCGCCGTTGGAAAGCTGAAGCATGATGTCATCGCCCTGGCCAGCAGTGATGTGATCTAGTTGGTCGAGGGTAATGATCACATTGGTATGGACCGCGGGGAGCGCGCCGGGATTGCCCTCGAGGATGACCTGCTTGGCCGCCGCAAGCGGGTTTTCCTTATCCACGGAAGCGAGAACGCCCTTGATATCTGCGATATCCGTGGGGTCCGCGGTGATGGAGATGGTGTGGGGGCCATTGGGGCGTCGGGTATAGCGGACGCCATGGGAGGGACGCTTGGCGGGGGTGAGCTGCTTTAGGCGCTTTTTCGCGATCGCCGGAATCAGGTGGGCTTCTGCGCGGCAGAGCTCTAGGCGAAGATCCCAACTGCGGTTGGTGTCTTTCACGCGGTGGGCGAAAGACTCGATGCTTTCAAGCACAGCGAGGTCGTGGCCGCGTGAACGAGCTGCCTCGCAGGCGAGGCGCTGCTTGCGGCTATTGGAGGTGCGGCCGAAATAGGTGTGTTGCAGGCGGGCGAGTTGCGCGGCGAGGAGCTGGCTGGCGCCGGCCTCGATGAGCTGCTGTTCGGAGCATCCCTGAAACTCGGCGACGAGATCCACACCGCGACGGCAAAGTTGCAAAAATTCTGTGTTCACGGCTCCTGACCGTAAAAGTGGAACGGGTACGCGGCAATGGATGGGTAAGGCGAAACGGCGAATCTGTGGAATTCTTGCGCTGCGGGGGCCGCCGTCGCGCAGATATAGCGGGGTTATCCACAACCTGGCGCGGGCCGGGATGCGGGTATTCGGGGGGCGGTGGTAGAGAGCGGTCTTCTATGCTGGAGGACATGTCGGAAGCGAAACAAAGAGTCTCAACGAGGCAAATGCTGCGGGTGGTGGACCGCTCAGTATTATCGCGTCTGCAACGCATCCGTTCGCGCTTCGTTTATATAATCCAGGCCACCGTCGGTGCCGCATTGGCGTATTGGGTGGCTAGCTCTCTCTTTGGGCATCCGCA
Source organism: Corynebacterium sp. MSK073 (assembly GCF_030232085.1). Taxonomy (NCBI): domain Bacteria; kingdom Bacillati; phylum Actinomycetota; class Actinomycetes; order Mycobacteriales; family Corynebacteriaceae; genus Corynebacterium; species Corynebacterium sp. MSK073. Next base: position 101,715 of record NZ_JASPIY010000002.1, read on the forward strand.
GCCGTTCTTCGCGCCCATCTCGGCCGTCATCATTCTGGGGCTTTCGGGCGGGGACAGGATGAAGAAGGCATTGGAGATGTCGCTAGGCGGCATCGTCGGCGTGGCTGTGGGCGATTTGCTCTTCCAAGTGGTGGGGCAGGGCCCGTTCCAGATCCTGTTTATCGTGGGAGCCGGCCTGGTGGTGGGGTCCTTTATTACGAAATCGCCGCTGGTGTCCAACCAGATTGTTTTTGGTTCCATCCTTATCGCCACGATTTTTCCGCCGACCGAGGGGCCGGGTGGCCTGCACCGGGCCATCGACGCGATGATTGGTTCCGGCATTGGGCTTATCACGATTGCGCTGATCCCGAATTCGCCGTTGAAGGAAGCTCGGCGCGAGGTGTCGAAGGTGCTGCGGATTGCATCCAGCATTCTCAATGACGTCACGCATGGCATCCGCGATACCAATCCTGAGATTATTCGCGATGCCCGCGATGCGGTGCGCGGCACGCAAAATGACGTGAATACGCTGTTGAGTGCGGCGCAATCGGGGAGGGAGGCATCGGAAGTATCGCCGCTTTTGTGGACCTCGCGCAGGAGCATTCGGTCCCTAGAGCGCATCTTGTTGCCGGTAGATAATGCGGTGCGTGGGGTGCGGGTGCTATCGCGCCGCGCGCTCGTGCTTACTGAAGACGGCGATACCGTGTCCGAGAAGCAGTTAGAGCTCTTGGAGGAACTATCAGAAATTATCCTCGCGGTGGGAGAGCTGTACGGCCGGCAAAAGCGGGACCACGATGAGGCGATAGAGATACCCGAGCTGGTGCAGCGGCTGCGCTACGTGGGCGGTCAAGCAGGTATGGATCTTATCGAAGAAGATGCGACGCTTTCTGCGTATACGATTCTCGCGCAGACGAGATCCATTGTTGTGGACATGCTGATGGTGTGCGGACTCTCGCGCGAGTCTGCCGTCGCGCACCTGGTTCCTACCTCTACGCACCCGGCGTTCCCGCCAGAGGTTTGGGAACGCAAAGATAAGCAGAAGGGGCAGAATTAGCAGGACCCCGCTCGCATATCCGCCGAGCGGGGCGCCGGTGCGGGGGCAGCGCTAAGAGCCAAGGGAAGTCGGCGTTAGCTGTGAAGGGTGGATTAGGGGCGCACGACTTGGAGGTCGCGCAGGTGGCGGTAGAAGGTGACGCGGGTGAGGGGGCGTTTGTGGGGGATGGCATCGACAAGCACGCGCAGCTGGGGGCCGCCCGCCTGGACCGCGCGGCCGGTGTGGACGGAATCCGGGTCGAGGCGGCCGGGCTTGCGCAGCAGGGAGCGCAGGCGACCTTCGGGCTCGACTGGAGAGGTTGCGCGGGCCGCCAGGATGCCCGGGGCGTCGGTCATGGGGACCAGCCGCGCGCCGAAAGTGCGGCGGCCGGAGGCGGCGAGGGTGTCATCATCGATGATGATTTCACCGGTAAGCGGGCCATTGGACCAATCCGAGATGGTTGCCGAGCCGGCGACGGCCTGGCCGGAATCGTTGCGGATGAGCGGCACCGGGCGAACCGGGGCGGTGCGGGCGAGCTCGAGGGCCTCTTGCGGCGCGCCGGGCAGGCCCCAATTGGCGGCGGCGGCCGACTCGCCCGTGGGGATGAACGCTACCTCGGCCCACAGGTTATCGGCGCGCATCAGCCGGGTGATGACGGCATTGAGCGCCGAGTCCGAGCCGGCGACGACGATGCGCAGGCGGTCCTCCAGGTAAGGCTCCTGCGGGGCGGCGGCAGGGGCGCCGAGGTGGCGGACATCGGGCTGCGCGGCGATCTCGTCCAGCGAAGGCGTGGGGTCGTGGGGGAGGAGATCGGTGGCGGCGGCATCGATAAGCGCGAGCTCCTTGCGGGAAGGAACGGCCGAAAGATCATAGGCCTCTGCGGGCAAATCAACGCCGGGGGCGCCGCAGCGGAGGAACAAAAAACGCATGCACATCATGCTACGTGGGCTATTGCGGCCAGAAAAGTGTAAGGTAAATGCGTATTTTGGCTTCAATAATGAGGAAGTGACTTAAAAGATGGCAGCAATCGTCATTGTCGGCGCCCAATGGGGCGACGAAGGCAAGGGCAAGGCTACCGATATCCTCGGCGGGAAAGTTGACTACGTAGTCAAGCCGAACGGCGGCAATAACGCCGGGCACACCGTCGTGGTCGGCGGTGAAAAATACGAGCTGAAGCTCCTGCCCGCCGGGATTCTTTCTGAAAACGCCACCCCCGTGCTGGGCAATGGCGTGGTGATTAACCTCGAGGCGCTCTTTGATGAGATCGATGGCCTGGAAGCGCGCGGGGCGAATGCCTCCCGGCTGAAGATTTCCGCGAACGCGCACCTCGTGGCGCCGTACCACCAGACCCTCGACCGCGTGCAGGAGCGCTTCCTGGGCAAGCGCGCCATCGGTACCACAGGCCGCGGCATCGGGCCGACCTACGCCGATAAGGTCGCGCGCATTGGCATCCGCGTGCAGGATATTTTCGACGAATCCATCCTGCGCCAGAAGGTCGAGTCCGCGCTGGAGATTAAGAACCAGATGCTGGTGAAGATGTACAACCGCAAGGCCATCGAGGCCGAGCAGATTGTGGAGTACTTCCTCAGCTACCGCGACCGCCTGCGCCCCATGGTCATCGACGCCGAGTTGGAGCTGAACCAGGCGCTTGCTAATGGCCAAAATGTGCTCATGGAGGGCGGCCAGGCCACCATGTTGGACGTTGACCACGGCACCTACCCGTTCGTGACTTCCTCGAACCCGACTGCGGGTGGGGCATCGGTTGGCTCTGGCATTGGACCGACGCGGATTAAGACCTCGCTGGGCATTATCAAGGCCTATACCACCCGTGTTGGCGCCGGCCCGTTCCCCACGGAGCTGTTTGATAAGTGGGGCGAGTACCTGCAGACCACCGGCGGCGAGGTCGGCGTGAACACCGGCCGTACGCGCCGCTGCGGTTGGTACGATTCCGTGATTGCGCGCTACGCCACGCGCGTGAATGGCTTTACAGATTACTTCTTGACCAAGCTCGATGTGCTCACCGGCATTGGGGAGATTCCTATCTGCGTGGCTTATGACGTTGACGGCAAGCGCTATGACGAGATGCCGGTTACCCAGTCCGAGTTCCATCACGCCGAACCGATTTTTGAAACCATGCCGGCGTGGGACGAGGACATCTCCGAGTGCACTACCTTCGATGAGCTGCCGCAGAAGGCACAGGATTACGTGCTGCGCTTGGAAGAGCTGTCTGGCTGCCGCATCTCTTATATCGGTGTCGGCCCTGGCCGCGACCAGACCATCGTGCGCCACGATGTCATGGAAGACCAGTAACGGACGCAGTTGCGTTGATGAGCTCGGCCTAGCTACGAGCTCATAAAAGCAAGAAGGGGCGAGGTACCGGTGAGGTACCTCGCCCCTTATTTAGGATCCTCGGAGCTCCCCGAGGCTATGCCCGTTCAGCTTTAGTAAGCAGCGGTCAGGTTGTCGTAGCCATTGATCTTGAGTGCTTCCATCACGCGGTCCACGGCTGCCTGGTCAGTATCCGGGTTATAGGTTTCCGGGAAGGTCAGGTGTGCGCTGTGGCTGTCCTTGAAGTCGATGTTCATGAACTCGTGGCCCAGCTCGTCAGTAGCGAGCGCGAGTTCGCGCTGCACAGCCAACTTACCGCTCTGCAGGATAGGTGCAGAGTAGTCCTGGTTTCCGTTGATTACATCTTCCTTGTCACCGGTGATGCGGCCCTTTTCGGCGTGAGCGCCGGGCTCATCGGACTGGTCGGTGGACTGCTCAGCGTCAGCGGTCTGGGTTACTTCTGGCTCAGCAAGCTGGTCTTGGGCGTCAACTGGGCCGGTGCTGCCGGTTAGAGGCAATACAGCAGCAATGGCGCTAGCAATAAAAGAAGGAATAGACATTTCCGATCCTTTCTGGGGTTAGTGTTTTAAACCGATAAAAATACTAGCACCGTAAAAGGTGGGTAACTATATGGAATTCAACTTGTTGACAATGCCATTAATAGAAAATTTAATCACAATTACTAAAGGGGAATATCTCTGAGTGAGATCTGCCTATTCGACCTGCATTAACTGAACCAAACTGTGAGAAGCATCAATGATCTTTGATCGGATGATTTGAAACATAGCTAGCGTGACTGACGGTGTTGGGTCAAGATCCTTCACTTTTATTAACTTAAGATTATCTAAATGTAAGCTATCGGGATACCTCCACTCTTCTATCGAACGCTGGAAAATAACTCTGCTTTGCGGTTTTCGAGAACCCGTATTGGGCGCATTTTATCGCTGCACCGTGGTTTTATAAAGTGCAATTTTATTGAACGGGTGTATACCTTGAGTGTGATGTGTTGAACAAAATGAAATTTTTCTTAACTTTAAATCAGTTTCTTCGATCAGTGCTTGGGGAAAGGTTGGATTATGCTGCGGGCTGACTGAAGTGTAGAAAAATCGAACGTATGGACGTCTGAAGTATGTTCCTATTACCTCAGAGGACTGGGAAGTGTGAAGATGTGATTTACAAATTCCCTGATGGCGGAGGTTTTAAAAAGCTGCACGTTTAATCTTAATAGTGTAAAGGCTGAACGTGGATATTGGTGTTAACAGTGTTAATAAATACTGTAAATGTGTTAAAACACGCAGTGTATATTCCTTCGGGCGGCGAATCGCTCTGCATTGAATATCGAACATAGGTTTATTTTTCGAAGGTTTTTCCTTCAGGCGTTCCTTATGTTCCATCCATAGATCGATAAAAACTATTAGTGGATGTATCAACGTTAATAGTGTGGATCTGTTTCATTAAATGTCAGGGATTGGTACTCTCTAAAAGGCACAAATGGCGGCAATCTGAATGGTTGGTAAACCGAGATTCCTTGCTGTGTGTTCAAATTCATATTAAAACTCTGCACGGATAAAAAGCCGTTGTGCAGTCGGAAGTTGTAAGAATTCGTCCTTTCGAAAAGGGGAAAAATGAGCGGAGTGAGAGATTTCCCTCGTGGAAGGTGGTCGGTTTTAACCGCAGTGCTTGCTGTTATTGCGGTTATCGCTGCCATGGTCACAGTTCCAGGGGCTAATGCTCAAGAATCGGGCGGTCAGGTTGATATCACCGCTAATGATGATTTGGGTAACCCTAGTGGAAAGATTAACGGCGGAGACCCTGAATGGGGTTCGCTCGTCTGGGCGGGAAAACCGCCGAAGGAAGCTAGAAAATATCGTAATTGGGCTAATCCGAAAAACAATGCCGGTTGGGCGTGGTGTATCGACATCGGTAAATATCATCCGATGCATCGGACAAATGGGGCACTTTATGATATTGATCAGGCTGGCAAGGTTGAGATCCCCGAAGAGCGTCGTGACGCTGCAATTAATGTGGCCACGAAGATGATACAGGCCTATAAACAAGGCGATAAGGCAACGGTAGCTACCTACTCAGTTTACTTGAGTGCCTTAATTGGTGATCCGTCTGTTCAAGAACGCGTGCACGAGTATATGACTGCCCCAACCGCTGACGAACAGTTAAACGATATTTTTGCACAGACCATGGGGTTCTACCATGGTAGTCTCGAAGAATTTACCCAGCTCACCGGTTTCACGGTTGAAGATTCAGCGGGTTGGCCTTTGGTCCCTGTGTCTGGGGTGGATGTTCCCAAAGCTCCTGAAGATGCCTATATCACCGTAGTGGGACCTGACGGGCGCTTAACAGGGCAAGGTTCATTAGGCGCTACCGGTAGGTTTCAACGTTTGATGCCGCCGGATCAGCCGGGCCTGCCCGATACCGAAGAGGAGCAGCCGGAAGAATCTACGACTCCCGAGCAACCTTCTGAGGAAGAAACCACGGAAGACGAGCCTACGGAGGAAGAGTCCACTCCGAATTCCACCGAAGAGCAACCTTCCGATGAGGAGACCTCGACTGAGGAGACCACTTCCTCTGAGGAACCTTCGACGGAGCAATCCACTACTCAGCCAAGCACTGAGCCTAGCGAATCGACTCCAACTACTAGTGCTTCTGAGAAGAAGCTGCAGCCAAAGATTGGCACCAAGGCAGAGTTTGCCGACGATGCTGATCAGGTTGTTGCTGGCGCAAAGGTAAAGGACACGGTTCACTATGAGGATCTGGTCCCGCACAAGAAATACACCCTTGAGGCGGAGCTAAAGGATAAGGCTGGGGACAACCAGGTCGTCGGCAAGGGCAAGAAGACCTTTACTCCAGAGCAGTCCTCCGGTGACGTGGACGTGGAGATCACTGTTGACAGTGATCTTAAGAAGCCTATTGACGCGGCAGTTGCCTTTGAGACCTTGACCTCTACTGAGGTTGATGCGGAAGGAAAGTCCACCTCTGATTCTGACAAGAAGAATGTCATCGCTGAGCACAAGGACTTGAGCGACGAGGCACAGACCGTACATTCCGTCTGGAACCCAGAGATTTCCACCAAGGCCAAGCTTGCCAAGGGTGAAACGGTTGAGTCCGGCGCTAAGGTAACCGATACCGTTAAGTACAAGGACTTGGTCCCAGGGAAGAAATACACCCTGAATGCGGAATTGGTTAATAAGGCAGACGAGTCTGTAATTGGTAAGGGTGAAAAGACCTTTACTCCGAAGAAGTCCGCTGGCAACGTTGACGTGGAAATTACTGTTGACAGTGACGTCAAGAACCCGGTCAAGGCTGCGGTTGCCTTTGAGGAGTTGACCTCTACTGAAGTTAACGCTGAGGGTGAGGACACTCCGGATGCTGAGAAGCCGAATAAAGTTGCTGAGCACAAGGACATTAATGACAAAGACCAAACCGTAAACTCTAAGAAGGACAACAATCCTTCGGAGACGTCTACGACGGAGACCTCGACGAGTAGCTCGAAGCCAAGCACCTCGGAGTCCAACAGCTCTGAACCATCGACGGAGAACAGCTCGGAATCTGAGACCTCCGAGCCATCGGACTCGGAGACCTCCTCTTCGAAGACCACGACCAGTACTGAGCCTTCAAGCACGACCTCTTCGGAAAAGCCGGAGGAGCCTGCTGATACTTCTGAAAAGCCGGAGATTTCGACGGATGCTGATTTTGCTCAGGGTTCGCATGAGGTTGTTGCTGGTGCTGAGATTGTTGATGA